>JAUXBD010000121.1 GCA_030619585.1 Desulfobacteraceae bacterium | reverse complement strand
GTGCTGGATTGGGTTTGGTTTGTTGGCCGCTTAACTCTTTATGAAAAAAACAATGCTCACCCTAAAACAAAAGCTTGGAAAACACAATAAATTATAGTTGAGTAGAAAAGATTTTTTTTGAAACGCTTTGGTTTATTTCATAAAAAAAGGCAGGGACAAATAATGTCCCTGCCTTTTTTAGCGCGAAATAACCTGTGTCAGAAATGATAGTTCAACTGCCTTTAAACCTCATATTTAAAGGAAAGCTGTACTCTGGCACGGTATGCTGTAGCTTTGCCGTCTTCAATTTTCATGTCCAGCTTAGGTATCTCGGCAACTCTTAAATCTCTTAGTGATTTACTTGCCTTTTCAACGGCATTTTTTGCTGCATCTTCCCATGAAGTGCTGCTTGACCCTACCAGTTCGATGATTTTGTAAACACTGTTGCTCATTTTCGCCTCCTTTTTTGTGTTAAGGTTATTGATGTGAAAGGATAGTAAAGAAACTTCAACATGTAAAATTTACGTATCCAGATAAACAATATATTGAGCTTTTTATTTTAAAAACCGCAACTGCGAATTAAAGACAGATATATAAAAAATAAAATTGTTTGGAACAGTCAAACCGATTCCATGGGGATTATTGGGCAGAATATATTGTATAAATTATGGTATGTCAAAGAAAAAAACAGCCGACAAGGAAATAGAGTAAACTTCGACATCTTACCCTCATTTCTCATGAAAAGCATCAAAGACAGGAGAAAATAATGTCAATATATTGTGGCTATATTTGAATATGACGGGAAGATTGCTATTAAAGAAATATATAGATAGATTACAGATTGTCAATCATGTGTGTTCTAAATAAAAAGTTAAAGTAAATGCTTGCCTTGATCTTTAATTATAGTTATAAATATTAAAATTATATTTGTGTGGTTTTGAATTTTGGGAACCATTAAAAGGTCTATGGTTTAACAATATAATTACTTGATATGTTAGGGAGATGCTCTCTTATTCATTGTTAAGGACGAAGAAAATGAAAAAATGCCTGATAATTGCAACGGTTTTTTTTGCTATGTTTTTTACTTTTGTTTTCAATGTGTCGGCCGATAAAGTATACCAATTCAGTTACCATGGCCAGCTTTTTGTATCAGATTCAATAGGATGGTTTCAGGATGCAAACTCTGCAACAATTGAAAGCCTTAAGATCGATGAATATGGGTTTCAAAAGAAAATATTAAACAGCAACTTCCATTCCACTAAAGGGGCTTCAACCTTTGGATCCTTGCTTGACTTTATAACCGCTCTAACCAAAACCGGCAAATTTGATAAAATTACAATTATAACGGCAAATCTTGAGAAAATTACAAAACCGCCACACTCTATTAGGGTGCCCCTTATTTCAGGTAAATGCATTTTGGAGGTTTCTTTTAAACCTCAAGATGGTAAAACCAGAGCGTATAAATTTATGTTCCTGTATTATTCCGACAGCGCTGCACTAAACAAGATGGCAACAGATAATAAGTTCCCCAATACTGACTCCATGGATGAGAAAACTTTCCTCATAGCTCTTGAGGAGCTCGTAACCGATACTTATCCTGACAATTTTGTAGATATGTCCTCCGCCTCTTTTGACAGCATATTGTCAACTCCTTTCAAAGGGGCCAATCTTGTTGAGTATGTAAAAGTTAATAAATGAAACCCATTGTTGCAATTGTGGGCAGGCCGAATGTTGGGAAATCCACTCTTTTCAATCGAATAACAGGAAATAGAGATGCTTTGGTAGATGATATGCCCGGCGTCACAAGGGATCGCCATTACCAGGATGCAGTATGGCAGGATGTTGAATTCACCCTTGTGGATACAGGGGGATTTACCGAAGGAGACCGGGATGCGTTTGCCGGCATGATAAGCAATCAGGTTAAACAGGCTATTGCTGATGCAGATGCGGTTATATTTGTACTTGATGGAAAAACCGGTGTTTCACCCTTTGATAACGATATCCTTTCGATTTTGAGAAAGGTAACCAAACCTGTGTTTTATGCTGTCAATAAAACAGACGGCGTTGAGAAAGAGGATATACTTTTTGACTTCTACTCCCTGGGGATAGAAAAATTATACCCGGTGTCCGGTGAACACGGTTATGGAGTGCCTGATTTTCTGGATGATCTGATAGTAGACCTTCCCAAGTTAGATGACTCAAAACCCGAAGAGATGATCAGCCTTGCGGTTGTGGGAAGACCAAATGTTGGAAAATCATCACTTATAAACAGGGTCTTGGGAGAAAAAAGAATGCTTGTAAGTGATGTCCCCGGGACAACCCGTGATGCCATTGACTCTGTTTTCAATATAAAAAACAGATCATACCTTCTCATTGATACTGCAGGTATCAGGAGGAAAAAGAGTGTAAAAGCCAAGCTTGAGAAAATTTCCATTATCAAGTCATTAAGGAGTCTTGACAGGTGTGACGTGGCCCTGATTCTGCTGGATGCGGATGCAGGCATCACAGATCAGGACATAAAGGTAGCAGGATACGCATATGAGCGTGGGTGCGGCTGCATTTTTTTACTTAATAAATGGGATATTGTTGAAAAGGACAATAAGACAGCCAAAATTTATTATGAAAATCTAAGTATGCAGGCTAAATATATGAGTTTTGCTCCTATCATGACAGTTTCAGCATTAACAGGACTAAGGGTTCGAAAAATATTTAATATGGTGGATGAGGTCTACAAACAGTACTCTTTTCGTTTAGGTACAGGGCAGATAAACAGGATTATTCAAAAGGCCACCGAAAAGACAGAGCCTTCACTTCATAAGGGAAAACGCATAAAATTTTATTATGCTTCACAGGTGTCATCACAGCCGCCCACCTTTGTTTGTTTTGTAAACTATCCGGAGGCGATCCATTTTTCATATAAAAGGTATCTTGTAAATCAGATACGCCAGGCAGCTTCCTTTGATAAAACGCCAGTAAGATTGATTTTCCGTCAGCGTACCGGAAGAATGGAATTTGGTAAGAAAAAACGCACTATAAAAAAAAATAAACGGTAGTTGTTTGAAACAGTTGGATTGGTTGTGTCGGTTAAACTTGTTGGATTAGTTATATTGTCTGAATTGATTTAATTTGTCTGAAGCAAGGGTAGATATTCCTGCGGGCGGCTATATAAAAAAGCATTCATCACTATTTTAACCAATAGAACCAACTCAACTAATCAAACCAATTCAACAGATATAATAGGGATGAATCCTTGGACCTTTTTGAACAAAATGCTCAAAAAAATAACTACTCATCAGTTCCCCTGGCAGAAAGGATGCGGCCGGGGAAGTTGGCCGAGTTTGTGGGGCAGGAGCATATAGCCGACAAAGATGGTTTGTTATATAGAGCCATCGAAAATGACCATATCTTTTCCATGATACTCTGGGGGCCACCGGGATGCGGGAAGACAACTCTTGCTAACATTATTGCAAAGGAGACAAGCTCCCATTTTCTGCAGATCTCAGCAGTGCTGTCAGGCGTTAAAGAGATAAGAAGTATAATAGAAGATGCAAAAAAGAATCAGACTATTTCTAAGAAAAAGACAATCCTTTTTGTTGATGAGATCCACAGATTCAACAAGGCACAGCAGGATGCATTTTTGAAGCATGTGGAAAACGGCCTTATAACCCTGATCGGCGCAACCACTGAAAATCCATCTTTTGAAGTTATATCGGCATTAATTTCAAGGTGCCGTGTCATTACTTTAGAACCGCTTTCCGCCAAAAACATTGAAACAATTCTTGAACGTGCAATAAAAGACAGAAAAAGGGGGCTTGGAGATACAGGCCTTACTTTAACTAAAGATGCTTTGCGTCATTTTGTGCTGGTTTCTGACGGAGATGTCCGGGCCGCTTTAAACGGACTTGAGATAGCAGCATCTATCATAATGTCGGAAAGAGGAAAAAAAGAGAATGGAGAATCAGTACAGATAGAACTTAAGGATGTTGAAAAAGCATTTCAGCAAAAGGCCCTAATCTATGACAAGTCAGGAGAGGAGCACTACAATCTTATATCCGCTTTTCACAAAAGTCTAAGGGGGAGTGATCCTGACGCAGCTCTTTACTGGATGGAGAGAATGCTTTTGGCTGGCGAGGACCCTTTTTACATTGCCAGAAGGATGATAAGGTTTGCATCAGAGGATATCGGAAATGCTGATCCCTATGCCCTCCAGATAATAATGAGTGCAACAGAGGCATACAGGTTACTGGGAAATCCGGAAGGTAAGCTGGCGCTTGCCCAGGCTGCTGTCTATCTTGCAACAGCACCGAAAAGCAACAGCATTTATGAGGCTTATGGTAAAGTCGGAAAAGTGATTGAGAGATCAGGGACACTTCCTGTGCCAATGCACATTCGAAACGCCCCCACAAACCTTATGCATAAACTGGGATATGGGAAAGACTACAGATATGCCCACGATTATAAAGGCGCTTTTGTCCCACAGGACTATCTGCCCGAAAAACTAGAGGGTCAGGTGTTTTACAACCCATCAAGCAGGGGGTATGAAAAAACTGTAAAACAGAGGCTTGAAAGGTGGAGAGACCTTAAAAAAAAGCAAAATATTAAATAGTAGCACAAAGCATGTTGTATGACTGTTTAGCAATATATTCGTTCTGTCCCATGGGAATTAAAACGTGAGTCTAAACCCAAAGAATACTGAATCATCAGATTGCTTAACCGTGTCAGAGTTTTCCTCAAAGTCAGCTTTGATTTTTTTATATCCAAGATATACTGAAGAGCTTTTAACAATATAAAAGCATACTCCTGCGTTGAATTCCAGGTACTTTTCCGTGTCCATAAAGCATAAGGGGTCCGGGGCCATTGACAGATTTGCGCTGAATGTCACCGGGATAGTGGTTATCTCCCTTAAATCATATGCCCCAAAGATGGAAAAGCCCACCGCCCCTAAATCATAATCTTCGGTGTCTTTCTCACCTTCCCCTGCCACTATGTTAAACCCAAGACCAAGGGTTAAGGCCGGCGAAAACAGGTTGTCCTGTAATCCAAAGTTCAATTTTAAAAAAGTAAAGCTGTCTTCAATGTAAACTGCTCCAATACCGGCTACCAGGGTTGTTTCATCCAACTGACTGGAAGCCTCAATTTTCCCTTCCACATCTTTTGAATTTGCATTGATCTCAACAGTGACAGTTTTTCCGTAGGATGTTCCGATTAAAATAAAGGTTATAAGAACAAAAAAAAGTGTAATTTGTTTAAATCTGAAATTAACTTTGGTCATGTTTTCCCCTTATAAAAATAAAATTAGGATTGATTAAACGGTTCAGCTTAACTTATCAATGCCGAAAGGTAATGTAAAGTGTACGATGAATTTTTTCGGTGATTTTAAAAAGAGATAAAAGAGAGATGAGTTGACGAAAAATGCTTGCCATGTCATACATAGATCCGTTTTTGTCATAAAGACCTCGAAACTTAATATTAAAACGAGTTAATTTTTTGGACACTATATGCACTTTATAGGTGATAAATTGGTCCTTCTTAGTAAAATGGGTCCCCATGAGCCAATATGTCTAGTAGAAAGAATCCAAGATTACACATAATTCAAAAGGACCTTGGAATCATTTTCCAAGTTGAAACAACTCCATGGAATATTTCTGCCTATTAAATATCGTAGATGGACTTATTTTACAAGTAACACTTTATTC
>JAUXBD010000211.1 GCA_030619585.1 Desulfobacteraceae bacterium | reverse complement strand
GTTGTCAGTTACATAATTTTACGGAATAAGCCGTCTGACAAGGGACTGGAACCTATCGGCTTCAGCGGGGAAACGTCTGATGCTTCGCCACTTAAACAAAAGATTAAGTGGGGTAACGTATATCGGTCCCCGACAGTATGGCACCTGGGCATGATATATGTTGCATTCGGGTTTTCCTATATTATTTATATAACCTTTTTTACAAAGTATTTGATTACAAAAGGTGCTTACACCACTCAATCGGCAGGAAATCTCTTCATGACCATGGGATGGTTAAGCATGTTATGCGGCATTATCTGGGGCACAGTCTCTGATTTTATTGGCCGAAAATATGCACTAATTATTGTCTACCTGATTCATACAATCTCGTTTCTATTATTTGGATTATATCCCGTACCGCTGGGTTTCACCATTTCCGCGGTATTGTTTGGACTTTCTGCATGGAGTATCCCTGCGATTATGGCTGCAGCGTGTGGGGATAAGCTTGGGCCAAGATTAGCACCAGCCGCACTTGGTTTTATCACGCTTTTTTTTGGTATTAGCCAGGCTGCCGGACCTTTTGTTGCGGGCGCAATAGCAGATGCGACTGGATCATTCGTTCCAGCATTTATCCTTGCAGGAGCAGTTGCTTTCCTGGGCGCAGTTGCATCATTTTTGTATCGTGAATCATAAGGAGCACTTCGTTTGAAGAGCGTTACGCTTAAAGAGAACTTTGCTTTAGGAGTGAGCTAACGCTGTCTCTCCGAGCAATGTGATTTATCGCTGACAAATCAAAAAGTTATTGTTCCCAATAATTTCAGTCCGTCTCGAAAAAGCAAAAGAGCAAGAATGCATAATGCCAGCCCCAACAAACGCATTGTGTATATATAAAAAGTGCCGCTCAGAAAAGATTTTGATCTGCCGATCAGTACGGCCAATAAAATTTTTGACCCGACCAGCAGGACGTAGAAACTGCCTATGAAAGCAAATGGAGCCGCAACGTTCTGATTCATTGCCCTGCTCATGATCGGTCCGCCGACACTGAACCAGAACAGGTACGGGTGCGGACTCAGGGCATTTGCCAATATTCCTTTTAATAGGGATTTCGGCTCAGTTTCCGAAAATTCGGATTCCGGGCTTTCAGGATTCATGCTTTCACAGCCCATAAATAAAATAACACATCCCCCGATCAGTGAAATGATTCCGAGTATATTATGAAAATCGGACAGTTGTGAAAGAACCGCCAGAGTCAGAATGATTATCGGCAGATCGGTGAAAATCGGAGAAACAGCGACTTTGACACCGGATCTGATGTCATGCCGGAGGGTTTCGGAAATTACAAGAGTCAGCAACGGGCCGGGAGCAAAGCCCGCAGATAACCCCAATACGATTCCGATAGTAATAAAATTTGTCATTCCGTTATTCCGTTTCAGTTGAAGTTGTCACAATGTCTTTCTTCTCTTAAATGTTGTTAAGAGGTCTAACAAATTTTATTAACGAGCAGCTATTTTACGTGCCATTTTTACCACTTTTCCCATTTTAAAACATTATATACTATATAGCGCTTGTTGCCAATATTCCAAATGCGGTTATATGCTAAAACCATTTGCCTTGACTTTCAGCATAATTTTAAGCTATTTGAGCTGAGTAAAATCTTTTTTAGTTAAGAGTTATGAAACAGGCAAAAGCCACCCAGACTCTGTTCGGGTGGCTTTGGTATTTTTTGAACTATGGATAAGATCAGAAAAATTGCAGGGAAAATAGCATCGGTCTATTCCGAGGATATTGTCCTTGGGGAACCTTTTATAGATTTTGCAGCACGCTTTTCATCTACGATAGGAACAACAGTTCTTATGAGTGGTGGTGATCTCGACTGCTCAAGATATCACATACTAGCTGCAAAACCGTGGCTTACTTTTACGGGCCGTGAAAGAGCCATGACGGTTAAGGCGGGTGGCCGTTCAGTTTCCTTTGAAGCAGATCCTTTTGATACCCTCAGGCTTATACTTAATTGTTGCAGGCCAGATGTTATACAAGAGGGCCTTACACAAGAGAGACCCCTGCCTGTTGCCGCAGGTCTTTTCGGTTACCTTTCATATGACCTTAAAGACTGCCTGGAAAATCTGCCTCGCACTTCCATAGATGATTTGTGCCTGCCCCACATACTGTTTTTTGCGCCTTCAATAATAGTTGTCCATGATAAAAAAGAGAACAACACAAAGCTCTTTATTACCATAAGAGAGGTTGAAGGCCAAAGCAGTTTAAAGACCGATCTTGATTATTTTCAAAAGACCGTTTCCTCCCAGCCTGTAACAAAGCAACACTCACAGGAAAAGCACACAGGGCTGACATCCAATTTAACAAAACCCGAATACATTGAAACAATAAAAAAGATAAGGGAATACATTGCTTCCGGGCATGTGTACCAGGTGAATATGTCCCAGCGTTTTGAAACAGACTTTTCCCAAGACCCCTTCGGACTGTTTAAAGACCTTTATAAAATCAACCCGGCGCCATTTTTTGCATTTATTAACGCAGGAGATCACCAGGTAGTATCAACATCACCGGAGCGGTTTATCAAACAGACAGGATTTGATGTTGAGACCCGGCCCATCAAAGGCACATGCCCCAGGGGAGCAACGTTGGAGCAGGACAGAAAGCTCAAGCTTGAACTTGTCGAAAGCAAAAAAAACGATGCAGAGCTATCCATGATAGTTGACCTGTTGAGAAACGATCTTGGCAAAGTATGCAAGGGGGGATCTGTCCGGGTGGCGGAGCATAAAAAGCTTGAAAAATATGAAAATGTTTATCACCTTGTCTCCACTGTAAAAGGAGTTCTTGATAAAGACAAGGATTCGGTTGACCTTGTAAAAGCAACATTTCCAGGGGGTTCAATCACAGGGTGCCCTAAAATAAGATCCATGGAGATAATTGATGAACTGGAGCCAAACAGGCGTCATATCTATACGGGTTCCATAGGCTATATAAGTTTTCATGATACCATGGACCTGTCTGTGGCTATCCGCACGGCAACAGTTCTTAATGAAAGGATAATATTCTCGGTGGGCGGCGGGATTGTATTTGATTCAGACCCTGCTGATGAATATGAAGAGACACTGCATAAGGGCAAAACCCTGATGGAGATTTTTAAAGGAGGGGAAAAGGGATTGAAAAACACAAGCTTTGCCTGGATAAACGGCCGGATAAAACCAATAGACAAGGCATTCATACCTGCATCTGACCCGGGTTTTCAGTACGGTTACGGATTTTTTGAAACAATCAGGGCCGACAGTGGCAAACCTAAATATCTTAAAGAGCACATCAAAAGATTTTACAGGGCCTGGGAAGAGCTGTTTTCTCAACCCGTGCCGGATATCACATGGGATGAGGTTATAGGGCAGGTGCTTTATGAAAACAACCTGCAGGAAAAAACCGCTGCAATAAAAATAGTTGCCACAAAAGGGGACAGGGACATTCCCCCTTATAATAATACGCTTCTTGTCACTGTCAGGGAATATACCCACCGGTTGGCCGGTCAAAACAAATCCGGCCTGAGTCTTGCTCTATATCCTAAGCCGCGGCAAACGCCCCTGGCAGACCACAAGACATTGAACTATTTATACTATTTTTTGGCCGGTAAATGGGCAAAAGAGCAGGGTGCGGATGAGGCCCTTATCATGAATCCAGACAAAACTGTTTCTGAGACAAACACTGCAAACATCGTTCTTATCAAAGACAAAATAGCAATAAGACCCCTTTCAACCCATGTCCTGCCGGGAATTATGGAGAATGTTGTATGCGGACAGCTTGAAAATCTGGGCTATGAAATTAAATCCAAGGCAATAAAACCGGAAAATCTATTTTCAGCAGACCAGGTGATTGTAACAAACTCTTTGATGGGGGCTGTGCCGGTCATAAATCTTGATGGAAACAATATGGCCGAACCCACCGATCTTTGCCGGAAAATCAATGATGTGGTTCTTTGAAATCTTATCTTGTATTTCTGTAATTGCTTAAAAGTAGGGGGAATACACTGAACCCGGATCGTCCACTGATAATAAAATTGAAAATATCTGAAACTCGCATGCAAGCGTATCTAAAGAAAAAACAGGTGTGATAGTTATAAGTGCTTGATACTTTAAGTATAAGTCGCATTTAAAATGACAGTATTCATGATTGGTTGTTTTTTCTTAAGATCCGCTAACACGCTCAAACAGTCAGAGATTTTCAATTTTATCACCAGCGGTCGCCC
>JAUXBD010000096.1 GCA_030619585.1 Desulfobacteraceae bacterium | reverse complement strand
TCAGGCAGATTTATTGATTCTATTGCTGATTTTCCAGGCGGTATTCTGCTGTCTTTAAGTATTTCCCTTGCTTTTGCGATATTAAGAACAGGCTTCCCTCTGCCATCACCAAAAACTGTATTGAAAATTTTTGTGCCTTCAGGAATATAGCCGTTTTTATCAAGAATACCTGATGAATAAACAACAGTGCCCCTTTTGTCTTTAACTTTAATTTCAAGCCACATCTGTCTCACATTAGCAACACCGGTTGGCAGGTAGTGACCTGCACCAATATTTGTGACTTTTATTTTCAGCTTCCCTTTTTTGGCCCTGCTTGTGTCCATTGATATCAAAGCAGCGTTTTTAAGCCTTTCTTCCGCCATTTTAATTTTTGTCTTGCCACCAAACATCCCGGGCACCATACAGTTTGCACCGACAAAGTAGTGGGTAAAAATGTGCTCTCTTTTGGGGCCGTCGTCTGAAGCATACCCTGGATTTGCGGGTCTTTCTGTTGAACCGGTGGATGGTATGCCAGGCCTCTGGTACATATGGCAGCCCTGACAGGTTATTCTCTTTTCCGGGTTATCGGAATTATAAGGGCTTTTTTCCCATTCATCATAGGTGGTCTCAAGGTTTGTATTAAATGCAACGTGTTTAACATTGTGGCATGTGCCGCATATTTCTGAACCTGTATGAATTTTGGAAAAAGCAGTCTCATGAAAATCAGATTCGCATTCCTTTAAGGGGCCTCTTTTGGTACCGGGATCATCTTCTCCATATCCGGGATCAAGTTTTAAGCCGTTATTATACATTTTTTCAATGGAAACTGCTGAATGACAGTAATCGCACTGGATACCCTTTGTCGCTATCTTCGGTGTTTTTGATAAGTCATCAGACGTTTTTTCAGGAAAGCCTGAAACAACACCCACAGGGGTATGACATTTAACGCATGATTCGGCCTCTGCGATTTCATCTTTATCAGAAAGCCCATTTAGAAAAAATTTTGAAAGGCTTTGATATACCGGATCTTTATGCGACAGGTTATGCATTGAATTTTCCCACTGGCTGTATATATCACTGTGACAGTCACCACATATTTCAGGGGAAATAAATCTTGATATATCATACATCCCTGCATCTGCAGAAACATAATCATTACTTAGAAAAAACACTATCAGAAAAAAGACAAACAATTTAAAAAGCGATCTTATACTCTTCATGGTCAAGCCTCCGGTTTCCCTTTGCAAAAGTCAAAATTACAGGTTTTATTTCATATGGTGACAGTTTTTATAGCTATTTCAAAATATATGCAACTTTAATATTTGGCGATGACAGTGATTCGTTAATTATTGCATTTCTTAAATTATCATCGATTTTACCCATTGATTGCCTCCTTGACTTGGATGGATGCCAAGTATTACATATTCATTAGTATGTTGACAGTCTTTTGACAATTTTTTATAAACAACTCAAAATGTGTGCCACTTTTATATTATTAGTATAAATAATGTAATATTTTTAAAAATCAGTTGTTTGACGTTATACAAAAAAACAAGTTTTATAGAAGATGAATAATAAATAACTGTATCCGTGATACACTTGTGTTTCATAAATCATGGGAGATACAATGAAAGCCAGGTTTAAAAAAATTAAAATAAGGCCATATTTCACCGCCCTTACCTTGGCATGGTCGCTGGTGGTTATTGTGCTTATCATTATAGGTCATTTTTATATTAAAGAGGAGAATATGGAAAGAGCCAGGGATGAAGCCCGGTCAAATTTTAAAAAAGATCAGGCCTTGCGTCTATGGATTGCATCTCACGGCGGGATTTATGTACCAAGGACCCAAAAGACTCCTGGCAATAAATATTTAAGCAATGTTTCCGAGCGCGATATTTCAACATCGTCAGGCAGGCAGCTTACTCTTATGAACCCTGCCTATGCAATGCGCCAGATTGCAGACATGTATTATGAAAAGGCCGGTGTCAAAGCCCATATAACCGGCCTGAAATATTTCAGACCTGAAACCGCTCCTGATGGTTGGGAAAAAGCCGCACTGCATTCATTTGATAAAGGCGCTGATGAAGCTTGTGAAATAACAGATATTGACGGGAAGCCGTTTATGAGGCTTATGAGGCCGATGTTTACCGAGGAAAACTGCCTCAAATGTCATGGCCACCAGGGATATAAGATAGGTGATGTGAGAGGAGGTGTAAGTGTTTCAATTTCAATGCAGCCCTATCTGGACAACACAAGAGAAGATCAGTTCTTGCTGCTCTCTTTTTTACTAATATTGTGGGGCATTGGACTTTCAAGCATCTATTTTGTCTCAAAAAAAATGAAACTAAATATCAGGGAGCAAAACCAGTTAGCGGAAAAACTCCAGAATACTCATAAAAAGCTGGAACTGACAAATGAGATACTTATAGAAAAAAACAAAGATCTTATAAGAAAGGAAAAACAGCTTATCCAGAGTGAAAAACTTGCATCAATAGGAGTCCTTGTATCCGGTATTGCCCATGAAATAAACAACCCCAACAATTTTGTCACCTTTAACATTCCCATACTTCGGGACTACCTTAATGCCGTCATGCCGGTGGTAGATGAATATGCGAAAAAGCATCCGGATCTTGAGATGTTTTATATGCCTTATAAAGAGTTCAGGGAAGATGTTTTCAAACTGCTGGATAATGTGGAACACGGCTCGAATCGGATAAAAACCATTGTTGATGATCTTAAAGAATTTTCAAGGGCAAAACATGAAAAAAAGACAGAAAAAGTCAGTTTAAAACCTGTAATCGAAAAGGTGGTGTCTTTTACCCGGAGCAGGTTGAAAAGGTCGGTTAAGAATTTCGAGGTAAATGTGCCTGAAGATCTGCCCAAGCTTTTTATTGACCCCCAGCACATGGAACAGGTACTGGTCAATCTATTGATCAATGCATACCAGGCATTTGATAGCCCTGATGAAGTCAACTCGAGAATCGATCTTAACGTCTCAATGAATGATTCTCAGGATACCCTGATTGTGGAAGTAAAGGACAACGGCATCGGTATGGATGAGCAAACCCTGAGCAAAATTTTTGATCCTTTTTTTACAACCAAACCGTCGGACGAGGGCACCGGACTTGGTCTATATATCTGCCATACCCTGGTTGAAAATATGGGGGGAAGAATTGAGATCGAGAGCAAACCGGGTAAAGGAAGCCGGTTTACGGTGATTCTGGGCAATGTGAGGGAGGGGTAATGTTTTGGAAAACCGAATAATTGTCATCGACGACGAACGGGATTTTCTTGAAAGTATCCGGCGCGGCCTCTTGATATCCGGATTCAGAGAGATAAAGCTTGAAAGCGACCCCCAAAAGGCGGCCGGCTTGTTTGAAGATGGGGCAATATTTGATATTGCCCTTATTGATATCACCATGCCTAAAATGAGCGGCCTTGAGGTTCTGGAGAAAATTAAAACATGCAGCCCCCAAACCGAGTGCATCATGATAACGGCCATCGATGAGGCAACAACCGCTGTAAACGCCATGAAGAAAGGGGCCTATGATTACCTGCTGAAGCCTGTTGAAAAAGATGAGCTTGTTTTATCAATAAATCGTGCACTGGAGAGAAGACGGCTGTACAATATACTTGATTTGGGAAAAGGGGACAGGTATCCGGAGATAGAGAATGAGGCAGCGTTTGCCGATATTATTGCCGGATCTTCGGAGATGTTAAAAATATTAAAGGAAGCGGAACTCCATGCCATGAGTGATGTACCGATATTGATTACCGGAGAAAGCGGTACTGGAAAGGAGCTTCTTGCAAAAGCAGTCCACAGGGTAAGCGCCAGGTCAAAATACGCGTTTACACCGGTAAACATGGCAGCACTCACCCCAACCCTGTTTGATTCTGAATTTTTTGGCCACACAAAAGGGGCCTTTACAGGTGCAGACAAGGATCGTGCCGGTTTTCTTGAATTTACAAACAAGGGAAGCCTGTTTCTTGACGAAATCGGTACCATGCCCATGGAACTTCAGGGGAAACTGCTTCGCGTGCTGCAGGACGGAGAATATATCAAGATAGGAACAGACCGTCCCGGCAAGGTAGACATCCGGTTTATTTCCGCCACAAACGAAAATCTGGAAAACCTTGTACACCAAAAAAAGTTTCGAAGTGATCTGTACTACAGACTGAAGGGGGGATGGATTCACCTGCCCCCGTTAAAAAAAAGAAAAGAAGATATTCCGCTTCTTGTCAGGCATTTTATAGGAGAGATCTGCGGATCATCGGAAATGCGGTGCGGAATCGAAACAAAAGCAATGTCACTGCTTTTGCGATATGATTATCCTGGAAATGTCAGGGAGTTGGAAAGTATCATAAATTCGGCTGCAAACCTTTCCCGGAAAAAAACCATAACTGAAAAACACCTTCCTGATCATATTAAAAAACTGAAAGATAAAAAAGCGCTGTCTGTTTTGTCTGATGATGAGAGTGTCGTGGCGCTTGCTGATGTGGAAAAAAAACATATTCTTAAAGTTTATGAAAAGACAGGGAAAAACAAATCACAGACAGCAAGGCTGCTCGGCATAGGGCTGAACACACTAAGGCGAAAGCTTGACGCATATGGATAGCGTTCTTCAAGTGATATCTTCAATGTCCTGCAGTGACAGTATGGTACAAGTGTCTGGATTATCAATTCCTACCGGTCCTGCCTATTTACAAAACTTTTAATACTTCTTCATATTCAGGTTCCGTGGTTAATTCCGAAACCAGATGAGAATAAATCACCATACTATTTTCATCCAAAACAACCACAGCCCTTGCAAGCAGGCCGGAAAGAGGGCCTTCAATAATTCTAACCCCATAGTGATCCCCAAAGTTTTTATCTCTCAATTCCGAGGCGGGAATAACGTTTTTTAATCCTTCTGTTTCACAAAACCGTGAATGTGCAAAAGGAAGGTCTCGTGAAGCGCAAATCACAACAGCATCTGAATGTTTTGTGATTGCTTCATTAAACTTTCGCACAGATGCAGAACAAACCGGTGTGTCCACGCTGGGAAAAATATTTAAAACAACTTTTTTTCCAGAAAAATCCTTTAAAGTAATATCAGCAAGATCTGTTTTTGTTAAAACAAAATCAGGTGCTTTTTCTCCTACTTTCGGCAAATAGCCTATTGTTTTTACTGGATCGCCTTTGATTGTTATTTTAGCCATGATGCCCTCCTTTTTTGTTTAAAAAGAATAATGTTTTTGTTTAGAAAATCATTTGGTCAGATGTACTTCCCATCCAATCTGAAAATGTTCATGAAAATTTGGACATATACTATTTATTAACATCAAAAAACATGCCAAATTATTCGATGTTACCACCTGTTCCATAATTGATTATGCCAAAATGGTATATTTTTGCATATCTACTTGATATTAAAAATAATAATTTAAATGGATGTGCCAAAATGGCATGTTTTCAAAAAATAGAATCCCATCCCCTCCTTCCATTTTCTTAACCTGTCACTTGTATAATATGCTTTAATCATAGGCTTTAAATTTTATGAAACAATTATGTATCAAGTGGCACACTTTCTGCTGATACAGTAAAGTAACCTGATTATTTTAAATAAAGGAGATTGTTATGAAAAGTTTTTTTTATCAAAAACAATGGAATTGGAAAATGAGCGGGGTTGCACTTGGTCTTGCTTTTCTACTTGCCGTTTTTCTCGTAAAACCAATAGGCGTCTCCACTCAGTTTGTCATACTGGATGGCATTATCTGGGATTTCTTCTCAAATGAGGTGGTTGTAGAAGACGTTAAGGCACCGAAGGGTTACTCAAGCACTAATCCATATCTGAATAAAAGTGGTGGCAAGTATGCCAAAAGTGTTGCTAAGCCTTTAAATTACAGTATTATTTTTGTGCTGGCTATGCTTGCCGGAGGGTTTTTAGCCTCTAAACTCCAATCAAACAGGACAGATAAAAAGGAGTTAATTGCTCCTGAAGTGTGGCGTTCCAAATTTGGGGATTCATCAGTTAAACGTTACATCGTTACTTTCGTGGGTGGAATACTGGTGTTGTTTGGTTCCCGCATAGCCGGCGGTTGCACAAGCGGACACATGATGAGTGGAATGATGCAAACATCATTAAGCGGCTATTTGTTTTCCATGGGTGCTTTTGCATTGGCTGTGCCAGTGGCTATCTTCATGTATAAAGGGGACAACTAAAATGGAAATTATCTCAGCAATACTTATTGGTTTGTTATTTGGTTTTGTCCTGCAAAAAGCCGGGGCTGCCAAC
>JAUXBD010000209.1 GCA_030619585.1 Desulfobacteraceae bacterium | reverse complement strand
CTGGATTCCGGCCTTCGCCGGAATGACGTGAACATCACACAAATTAGTGTCAAGAACTATTTTCCGAAAACTCAAGTATATATAGACCTTAATTAACTAGTTCATCCGCAAGTCTCATCCCCAGCTCAAGCGCCCTTTTGTTTAGATCCAGGAACTCAAAAGGGATCCTTGTTTCAATAACCTTTAATATGGATTCAGGACTGACAAGTTCGGTCAATCTTAAAACGGCGCCGAGCATGCAGATATTAAACACGATCTTTTTCCCTATTTCATTCATAACGGTCTTGTACATGGGCATCTGCTTATGAAGAGCCTCCGCCTTAAGATTAGGCTCAACATACCGGGTGTCTGTAATAAGCATTCCTCCCGGTCTTATTATAGGATTGAACTGGTTGTAGGCCTCCTGGGTCAGGCATACCAGAACATTTGGCTGAATCACCTTGGGATAATTTATATCTGACTCGGATATTATCACATCACTGCGTGCAGCTCCCCCCCGCGCTGCAGGCCCGTATACCTGGGACTGCACAGCGTTCAGGTTTTCATGTAACACTGCAGCTTCTGCAAATATAATGGATGCTGTTATAATGCCCTGCCCTCCGGAGCCTGAAAATACCATCCTGCATCTTTCCATAAACAGTTTCCCTTCCTATGCGGATGTCCCCATAGCCTTTTGTATGATTTTATCATATTCACTGCAGTATTCCGGCGACTCTTTTTCCACAAAAACACCCCGTTCAATAAGGTCCGGATTCTTTTCAATTTTCTTGGAACCTACGCGAACCGTACTGTTTTTATAATGTTCCATCATATCAACCGCGTCTCCAAGCCTGTTTTTTCTGCCAAAATATGTGGGACACTGGCTCATGACCTCCACAGCTGAAAATCCTTTGTGCAAGATGGCCTGTTTTAAAATATCGGCCATCTCTTTAACATGATATGTGGTCGTCCGAGCCACAAAACTTGCGCCTGCTGCCTTTGCAAGCTCAACCACATCAAAATCGTGGTCTATGTTTGTATAGGGCGCTGTGGTCGCCCTGGTCCCATAACCTGAAAGGGGGGAAAACTGTCCGCCCGTCATGCCGTATATGCGATTGTTCATGATAATGGCAGTAATGTCTATGTTTCGCCTTGCCGCATGAATAAAATGGTTGCCGCCGATTGCAAGTGCATCGCCGTCTCCCATGGGAACAATGAGTTTGAGTTCAGGCCGGCTAAGTTTTACTCCGGTTGCAAAGGCCAGGGCACGGCCGTGGATTGTATGGAGAGTGTGAAAATCAACATAACCGGAGATACGGGAGGAACAGCCGATTCCCGACGTCATTACAATTTCATTTTTTTTAAGTTTAAGCTGCTCTATGGCCCTTAAAAGGTTGTTTAAAACTATTCCATGGCCACACCCCGGGCACCAGATATGGGGGAAAAATCTTTCTCTTATGTAATTTTTGTCCTCCATAGGTCACGCCCCCTTTCCCTGGATAATACGCAAAAATTTTCTGATATCTACCGGTGTTATCAGTTCGCCGTCAATACGGTTGGCCAGAAAAACATTTTCCGGTGATTTTACAGCCATCTTTACTTCACGAACGATCTGCCCCATGTTCATCTCCACCACCACTATGTATCTTGCGTCAGCACATTTTTCCCGAATAAGGCCGGCAGGAAAAGGCCACAGTGTCTGAAGCTCCAGAAGGCCCAAACGCTCCCCCCTTCTCCTTCTGCTCTCTACCATGTGAAGCGTAGGCCGGGCAGCCGAACCATAGGAGATAAATATGGTTCTGGCATCGTCAAGATAGTACTCTTTGAACCTTGTGATTGAGTGCACATTATTTTCGATCTTATCCACCAGGTGACGGCATAGCTCCCGGACAGCCTCGGGTTTGTCTGTGGGAAACCCCCACATATCATGGTACAGGCCCGTAACATTGTATCGATGGCTCCCGCCGAAATCAGACATCGGAAGACGCCCGTCCTCTCTTGGCAGATATGGGTGATAATCCACTCCCTCTTTACAGTCTGTTCTCAGCCTGCCCACCAGGGGAATCTCATCTTGTTCCGGCATAACAAGCTTTTCCCGCATATGCCCCACCACCTCATCAAACAAAAGGATAACCGGAGTTCTGTAGGTCTCTGCCAGGTTAAAAGCTTCTACGGTCATTGCAAATACATCCTGGTGGTTTGAAGCTGTGAGCGTGATAATGGAATGATCCCCGTGGGTCCCCCACCTGGCCTGATTTACATCCCCCTGGCTTACGTGGGTTGGGTTTCCAGTTGAAGGGCCGCCACGCTGGACATTGACAACAACACACGGTATCTCAGCCATTACCGCATAACCTATCGCCTCCTGTTTCAGGGAAAACCCCGGCCCGCTTGTGGCTGTCATTACCTTATGCCCGGTAAGTGATGCTCCGATAATGGCGCACATTGCCCCTATTTCATCTTCCATCTGCAGGTATTTGCCTCCCACTTTCGGCAGGTTTATGGACAGATGCTCGGCAATTTCCGTTGAAGGGGTTATGGGATAACCTGAAAAGAAATCAAGCCCCGCATACAAAGCGCCCTCTGCGCAGGCCTCGTTACCCTGGAGGAATTTGATGTTGTTGCTCATAGATTGGCCCTTAAAAAACTATAGTTATGAAAAGTTTAATTTTCAGTTTCTTTTTCCTTTGGTTCGGCTACAACATCTATGGCAAGGTCAGGGCACCTGAGCTCACATAGCTTACAGCAGATACAATCCTCAATCCGCATAGCAACCGATTTGTCTTCATCATCCATTTCCAGGACATTGGTGGGACAAAAATGGATACATATGCCGCACCCCTTGCACCAATCCCTGTTAATGATCAGCTCCTTACATTTTGGTTTGGCCATCAAAAGATTCCTTTATGAGGTTAGAAGATAAAGCTGACTAGATATATCTCTTTATAATATCTTCAATTGCCTTATCTACGTTTTCAGAGTTGATTCCATGCTCTTTGCATGTTTCTTCTGCTCTTGCAAGTTTTAAAGGATCTTTAATATCCTCAAGACAGGAAAAAATTCCGAGACGTTTACCCACCTGAAAAACAGCCTGCTTTTCAGGATCAAGGTCAAGAAATAATTCCAGTGCGCTGATCATACGCTCCTTGTCTTCCGGAAGCTTGCCGTTTATCTCTTCAAAAAGGTTCAGCATATGATCGCTTTTTATTGTGCTTGTAATTCCCTTAAGATTCTCCAGCATTAAAAGAAGCTCTTTTGCCTTCATAACTTCGGTACAGGTTTCAAAACTACCGGAAGCATAATCCTCATAAAGCTTAACGTTGGGGGGAACAGCCAGCGGCCTTAGTCTTATGAAGTCCGGATCTATCCGGTTTAAAGCATCAGCTGTTTCAAGTGCATGAACTTTGGAAAGCGCCCGGCCGCCAAGTCCTGGCATCACATATTCTGAAAGCTCCATGCCCGCTTTTTTAACTTTTAAACCCGCTTTTATGTGGGTCGCCTTGTCAACGCCTTTGTTAACCATGGCAAGTACCTGATCAGAGCCTGACTCAAGGCCGATATGTATTCTGTTTAAACCTGCATCGCTTATGGCTTTCATATCAGGGTCCTTAATACGTGCAATTGTATGTGACCGCGCATATGATGTTATCCGCTCAACCCATGGGAACCTCTTTTTTAGGTGCAAAAGGATCTCAATAAGATCTGAAGGCTTTATGACAAGGCTGTTTGCATCCTGCAGAAAAATACTGCTAAGTCCTCCGGAAAGCCAGTGAAACGCGGCATTTAAGGCCTGCATCTCTTCAGGGTCTGCATTGCCGGTTACCTTATTTATATCATCCCTTTGTATGCGACCTGACTCATTAATTAATTTACGAAGGATCTCCACATACCTGGAAACAGTATCAATATCTTTTTTCACATGGCCAACAGGACGAAGGGAGAACCTTGTATCATTATAAACAGGACAAAAGGTGCAGCGGTTCCATGGGCAGTTTCGAGTTATTCGTATCAAAAGGCTGTGGGCCTCGCTGGGAGGTCTTATCGGCCCCTGCTCAAATCCCCTGTAAGGTTCTTTCTTTTTCTTCTTTCTTTTCTCCAAAACATACTTCCTTAATTTTTGTTAAAGGTAAGAGTCCGTTATTTTGATAATTATGTATACCTGATTTACATTATTTGTCAAACCTGCTTAATAGCTTTTGGCTTAATAGCTTTACAAAACCTTGCTGTATGGAATATAATCGCCCATAGAATGATCTGGCATTCCAGGAGAATTAGTTATAATGCGG
>JAUXBD010000004.1 GCA_030619585.1 Desulfobacteraceae bacterium | reverse complement strand
CTTTGCCCCCATCACCTTGCGCTTTCGGGCGTAAAACAGTTTAACAACATTTCTAAACACAAGGTATATCAACAGAATAAGCAAAAGAATATTGATGTTTATGAGTATGAACATCAATATTGTGTTGGAAATCGGAAAATCTGTCCCAAATTGTATTACACGGGTTTCTGCAAAGGTTAGAAGGGCCACCGCTGCAATTATTATAACGATGATTAAGACTTCACGTTTTTGTCTTTTGCGGTCCTCTTCTATCTTGGTAGGAAGGAAGCTGTTATATCGGTTTCTTGTCATTTTAGTAAAGGAGAACGCCTGAACGCCTTCTAATTGTCAATATGAAAATTTAATTGTATCCCAATCGGTCTCAAAATCCCATAAAGAGACAAAGAAAAAAATGTTGTGCAGATAAAAGGGGAGCGTTATTTTACTGAGTTTGGCTTTGGCCTTTATCTGGTAATGCTGCCCTTTTTCCAGCTTGCTTAATTTAATTATTTTCAAGCCCGCTATTTTCTCCATCATGGTTCTGGCTTCTTTTAAAGATTGGGTTGTCAAAGGTTTTTGGACTTCCCATGAACGCGTTACGACAAACTCCTTTTTCAGGGAGCTGTATTTGACGGAGGTGTCTACTTTTAAATCAGATATTTTTTTGTTGAACCACAGCTTTCTGGGCTGAGTAAGGTTGATGAAAAAGGAAAATGTAGTCGGCACTCCACTTAAGATCGCCTCTTGGACCTCTTTGGTAAAAGCCCCCTCAACATTCAGGTAAAGAAGAAGTTCATCACCCGGCTTTGTGACAATAATATTTGTCAACCGCGCATCTTTGGCTAATGCAAAATCGTGCAAAAGAAAAATGGTGAGAATAATGAAACATACTTTTTTATAAAAAAGAGATTTCATGTCAAAGCACTATAATCATAGATTAAGATTCAAATTATAATAGACAGACCCAAAGCCTCAATCTCTAACAGGCTTGATTTATAGCTGATACATTTTTAAATGGCAAGAGCTTTTGATTGCACGCAGTTCCGGCTTTCAAAGCCGTGCATTGGGCGAGTTTCCCAGGAGTCTTTTTTAGAAAAGAACTTTTGTAGAAAGGCCTGGTTAAAGGCGTGTCCTGATTTATGTGCAACTATATGTCCTAAAATAGGCATGCCGAGGAGAGAAAAGTCTCCAATGCTGTCAAGGATTTTATGACGCACAAACTCATCAGGATAGCGCAGACCCTCTTTATTTAATATCCGGTCTTTATCAATGGCTATACCGCTTTCCAAAGTTGCCCCCCGCGCCAGCCCGTAACGTTTTAAGTATTCTATTTCATGAAGAAAACCATATGTCCTGGCCCGGCTGATCTCTTTTTCGAATATTTGATCGGTCACTTCCGTGGTAAAAGACTGTTTTTTAATAAGCGGATGATCATACTCTATGGTACATGTTAGCTTAAAGGTCAATGCCGGGTATACCCCCACCGATTTGTCATCGCTTTTAAGCTCGATGGGTTTTTTAACAATAAAAAAGCATCTGGGGTAATCCTGATCCTTGATCCCGGCATTTTTTATCAATTTAGTAAAATGGGCTGCGCTTCCATCCATTATGGGCATTTCATAAGAGTCAAGCTCGACTATTGCATTGTCAATTGAAAGGCCGGCCAGGCTGGCCATCAGGTGTTCTATGGTTGAAACTATAACACCGTTGCAACCTATGACGGTTGCAAGGCTTGTATCCACAACCGTATTAAAAAGAGCCGGAACCATTTGATCTCCGGGAAGATCTGTTCGAACAAATTTTACACCATGATTAACCGGGGCTGGTTTAATAGTGAGGTTTACATCCTTGCCTGAATGAACGCCAATACCCGAACAGGAGGCGGGCTTTGATATAGTTCGTTGACGGTAATGCATATATAAAGTCCTAATGAAAAAGAGGTGATAGTGTAATCATCTCTTTTATCAGTGTTTTATGGTTCAAAAAACATATTTTGCTATAATTTGGTGACTTTAACCCATGGAACATCAAAATGCAAGTTTATTGTGTGGAATGCTGTTTCCCTAAAAAAAGATTGTTCTATATTTAAGTGTCTGATATGACCTTGTCACTATCAAATAGTACAAAATTAGTCTGATTTTTGCCCTAAGCACAGCGTCTAAAACAGTATCCTTTACAAACAGATGAGGCTTGTCTCCAGGGGACAGGAATTGCCTTAAGCTATTGTTATCAATTGTTTTTTATCGGGGGGGTTAAGTGCTTGCAAAGGTTTTGAGCAGTGCCGTTATCGGAATAGATGCATATCTGGTTGAGGTTGAAGTGGATATAACCCAGGGGCTTCCCACCTACACGACTGTTGGCCTTCCCGAAGCATCCGTAAAGGAGAGTAAGGAGCGGGTAAAAGCTGCCATTAAAAACTCGGGATACTCTTTTCCTGATGACAGAATTACTGTGAATCTGGCCCCTGCGCATATAAAAAAGGAGGGGACAGGGTTTGACCTTCCAATGGCCCTTGGTATTTTAGCCGCAACAAAGGTGGTGCCCCAGAGTATAATTTCCAAGCATCTTATCTTGGGCGAGCTTTCCTTAGATGGTCGTGTCAAGCCTGTAAGAGGTTCTCTTTCAATGGCTCTTGCTGCAAAAGAGGCTGGTTTTTCAGGCATAATTGTGCCCTTTGAAAATGGCAAAGAAGCCTCTGTGGTAAAAGAGATTGCAACATATCCTGTAAAAACATTGTCCCAGGTGGTGGATTTTCTCAGGGGGCTGAATAATATACAGCCTAAAAGATTTGATGGTTTCTCAATATTTGACAAAGAAGATCATGGTGGCGTTGACTTTTCCGAAGTCATGGGGCAGGAGCACGTTAAAAGATCAATGGAAGTTGCGGCCGCAGGTGGCCACAACCTTGTTATGAGCGGACCGCCCGGTTCGGGAAAGACCATGCTGGCAAAACGTCTACATACAATACTGCCACCCCTTACTTTTGAAGAATCCATTGAAACCACCCAGGTGTACAGTGTTGTGGGGATGCTTGGAAACGGTCAGCCTTTGGTGTCAAAACGGCCGTTTAGGGCACCTCATCACACAATATCCGACGCAGGCCTGATAGGCGGCGGGCACATCCCCAGGCCGGGAGAGGTGAGCTTGGCCCATAATGGCGTACTTTTTTTAGATGAACTTGCAGAGTTTAAAAAGCATGTTTTAGAGGCGCTGCGTCAGCCCCTTGAGGATAAAATAGTTACTATTGCCAGGGCCGCTTCAACCCTGACATACCCTTCAAGCTTTATGCTGGTGGCGGCCATGAACCCTTGCCCCTGCGGCTATCTATCCGACCCTAAACATGAGTGTCGCTGTACCCACAATCAGATACACAGGTACAAATCAAAGATTTCAGGCCCTCTTCTGGATAGAATTGATATACATGTGGAGGTCCCGGCAGTACCCCATCGGGATCTGATGCAAGATGCATGTGCCGAACCGTCACAGGAGATAAGAAAGCGGGTAATAGCAGCCCGAACATTTCAGACTAAAAGGTTTGCCAGAACGAAAATTTACTGCAATGCCCAGATGGGAAGCCGCCATATTAAAAAACACTGCAAAATAGATGATTCCTCCTGCGCGCTTCTTGAAACAGCCATCGACAAGCTGGGGCTTTCCGCACGTGCCTATAACCGCATCCTAAAAATCGCAAGAACCATTGCCGATCTGGAAAGGCAATCCGATATTCAGGTGGATCATATTTCTGAAGCGATTCAGTACAGGAGCCTGGATAGGAATAAAGGAAGCTTATGAAATGATAAATCCATGGTCAATTTGTTCTAAATGTTGTTATTTTTGATTATGGATAGTAGTATTATATAGATTAATACATTATTAAAAAGGGTGATTTGATATGGAAGCAATTAAATTACAAAGAAAAATAGATTCGGAGATGATCCATATCCCGGAGTTAAAAAGATTTCTTGGCAAAAACGTCGAAATTATCTTGCTGGAAATTCCCTCAAATGAAGCCCTAAAGTCCAAAAGGGATATTAAAAAATTTATTTCGGCTTCAAATAAAATCGATATCGATGAAAATGCTGTTGAGCTGTTAAGAGAGAAAAGTCTGATATGATTCTTGTTGATACAAATGTTATTCTTGATTTTTGGAGGAAACCAACTTCGGGAGCAGAAAATATTTTTTTAACCGAAGAAGTTGTAATTTGTGGTGTAGTAAAAGCAGAGCTGATCCACGGTGCAAAAAGTAATAACGACATTGCGAATATCCTTGAAGCTTTAAGTGCTTTTGAATGCATCCCCATAAGCGATTCTGTCTGGAATGAGCTTGGGCCTCTTCTATATCAGTTGAGAACAAACGGAATTACCGTGCCGTTTCAGGATGCATTAATTTCAGCACTGTCAATTCAAGAAGATCTATCCATCCATATGGTCAAATGACAAACATTTTGAAATGATTCAGAAAATTTTGCCGGATTTAAAATTGTTCACGTTGCCATAATTTTAGTATCTGAACATCCCGCTCGTATTATTCCCAATTCGTTAAAGCCAACCGGAATAACGCTTTTTTTTCCAATTGAAGATAGTTATTTGATCAACAAGTCCGCATCCATTATTGCCCTTCTGAGTTCTTACCCAAAAGCTTCAGGGGGTTCAGGATGATTCTTATTGAATATTTTTTTGAATAGGTATGTTAAGCGAGCAAATTGTTACAAAATTTATAAAAACAGATTGATTTTTAGTTGAAATACTGCTTGTTTATCCAGACAATAATCAAAGTTGCGTTGGGATTAACCTTAGGTAGTCGGAGTAAATTTTATGAAAGAGAGTTTTATTCAGGAAAACATAGCGCAAAGAGCCGGCGGGAACCAATTCGGCAAGGATGATACCGTATACAAGTTTGAAAAAATAAAACGCGCCAAACGTGCAGCCGGCAAGGCGCATCCGGATGTGGAACTTATCGATATGGGGGTTGGCGAGCCGGATGAACCGGCGTTTCCAGTTGTTGTTGAGACGCTTTGCAAGGAAGCCGGCAAGCCGGCAAACCGTTTTTATACCGATAACGGTATCATTACATTTCGTGATGCTGCTAAAGACTATATGAAAAGAACATACGGGGTTGAGCTGGACGCACAGTCCCAGCTAAACCATGTTATCGGGAGCAAATCCGCCCTTTCTCTTCTTCCATCCTGTTTTATCAATCCGGGTGATATCTGTGTTATGACCATACCGGGCTATCCTGTATTGGGCACATGGTCCGGCTATCTGGGCGGTGAGGTGGTTAATCTTCCCTTGCTTAAGGAAAATCACTTTTTCCCCGACCTTGAAACACTGACTTCCGACCAGCGCAAACGCGCAAAGCTTTTGTACCTGAACTACCCGAACAATCCCACAGGGGCTGCTGCAAGTATAGAGCAGTATCAGAAAGCAATAAATTTTTGTAAGGAGCACAACATTCTCATTGTTTCGGACGCACCCTATGCACCATTGAACTATATAGACAAACCCCTTAGCATTCTTGCTGTTCCCGGCGGTATGGATTGCGCAGTTGAGCTGCACAGCATGAGCAAGGGCTTCAATATGACCGGCTGGCGACTGGGATGGATCTGCGGAAATGAGCTCGCGGTCCAGGTCTTTGCCCACGTTAAAGACAATGCAGACAGCGGACAGTTTGCGGGCATACAGATAGCTGCAGCCAAAGCCCTGGAAAATGCCGAAAACATTACCCCGAAAATCTGCGAAAAATACCTTCGCAGGCTTACAGCTCTGGCTGAAATTTTGACTGGAGCTGGGTTTGATGCAACCCCCCCTGATGGCTCATTTTTCATGTATGTTGGTATACCAAAAGGCACAAAGGACGGTATTAGCTTTGAATCTGCGGAAGATTTCAGTCAATGGATGATCACCCAAAAGCTTATCAGCACGGTACCCTGGGATGACGCCGGCAGTTATGTGCGATTTAGCGCAACTTTTGCAGCATCTGACCTTGAAGATGAAAAACGTGTATTAAATGAGATAAAAAAACGACTGGAAGCTGTTGAGTTTATTTTTTAGTCCGGCAATCCCTGGACAGTCAATTTTAATATAGCCGCAAAAAGGCGCAAAACAGAAAATTAAAAACCAGCCCTTCGCACTATCAAGTAGTTACATGCTCGAAAATTTCGACTTCAGACTTTTTACGAGACCATCAATTTTAAACACAGAGAGTCGCGGAGGGAAAAAGAATTCATTATGGATGTTCAATAGACTGAAAGAGTAAAACAACCGGACTTAATGTAAATCCTTGAACTTGTGAACGGATACAACGATGAGAAAGATATATGGCAAAAAAGAAAAAATATTATGCGGTTGCAAAAGGAAAGAAACCGGGAATCTATACGGAATGGTATGGTGATAAGGGGGCGGAGATTCAGGTCAAGGGTTTTGCCGGAGCCAGATTCAAGGGGTTTCCAACGATTAAGGAGGCCGAAGCGTTTATCAAACAAATTTTTACCGGCACGCTGGCCCCAAAACCTAAACCAGTGCGTGCAAAACCGAAAGCCGGGACAAGGCCTCGGGCTGATGCACGGAAAGCACCCGGGCCTAAAAAAGGCAGTATCTTCATTTACACGGATGGCGGCTGTATTAATAATCCAGGGCCTGGGGGGTATGGCGTTGTTATCCAAGACGGTAAAAAGTCAAAAGAACTTTCCGGCGGATACCGGTTGACAACCAATAACCGCATGGAATTGATGGCCTGTATTGTGGGCCTAAGTGAGTTTGAAACGCCTGTTTCGGTAACACTCTATAGTGATTCAAAATATGTTGTGAACGGTATCACCAAGGGCTGGGCCGAAAGATGGCAAAAGAATGGCTGGATGAGAACGAAAACTGAGGCTGCGGTTAATCCAGACCTGTGGGAACGGCTACTTGAACAGTGCGACAGGCATGATGTCGGGTTTGTCTGGGTAAAAGGGCATGCGGGAAATCAGGGCAATGAAAGATGTGATATCCTTGCTACAATGGAAGCTTCAAAAAAGCACCTGCCCAGGGATGTTACTTATGAAGATATTCGACGGAGGCCAGGATAAGGGGGAAGCTTTTGCATATTGATAGATAATAGAGAACAGCTACCAGCCTATCCCAATGTTACCGATGAAACATCCGCTATCGCTTCTGCCTCCGATGGTGTCGTCATCCGGCGCTTCTGCCGGTTCCTCAAATTCGTCATCGGGTTCCGGGGCTGTTTTTTAAAGTTAATAATTTCTTGCAATTATGAAAATTATGTTTTACCCATTGTATGAGGTTCCGTTTTATGTTAGGGGTATTTCAGGTGGGCGGTGACTGACCACGGGTCCAAGTACCAGGATCATGTCTTTGCCCTGGGGCGTGAGGACTGTGGATAATAACCAATTTTAATCCTGTAATCAGGAGCGCCAACAGGTTTGATGGCGGCACAGCTCACCCACAATTCATGCGGCGTAAGTAGGCGATGGCTGGTACCCCCAGCACAGCGGCAGTGCAACACTGACCAACGCCGCTCCATTGAAAACATACTTACCATCCTTCCCACCTGCAGACCCATTAATTTATAAGAGATAGCTGTAAACTTTTAAAATGTATAGGTTTGTAATTATACCCTTACCTGATATTTGTCTTGACTCTTGATGACACCAGTTTATATTCAAAGAAAAATTGCATATCAACTTTCCAAGGTCGTCAAACCATTACTATAAACAGTTAGCCTGCGTTTCTCATTAAAAAGCATCAAGGACAAAGATAAAAGAGCCTAATATATAAGTTGTGATTCACAGTAGCGGGGAGATTGTTAAAACTTAAACACTTTAATTCCAAAAGGAGGCTTATCATGGCGACAAGTACAAAAGGGTTTGTTCCAACACTTCTGCTATGTTTATTTCTGGGAGGTTTAGGTGTTCACCGGTTTTATGTTGGGAAGATCGGCACAGGTATTTTGCAGCTTGCGACATTAGGCGGACTTGGCATATGGGTCCTGATCGACCTCATCATGATCGTTGTTGGCAAATTTACGGATAGCGAAGGTCTTCTGATAAGCGCAGCAGAGCCGGCCCCGGCCCCAAGCAGCACGGATGTTTCCACAGATGAAACATCTACTCCATCTGCGAGCTGATTGAACTAAGGATAGCCGCACCTCACTGCTGCTTATGAGGTGCGGTCACATTAATATGAACCCTTAACCCTCAAGCAGCGAATCAAGCTTGTTTTCCCGGTCAAGAGCATAAAGCTCGTCACACCCGCCCACATGAAAATCATCAATAAAGATCTGGGGTACGGTTGTCCTGCCCCCGCTTCTCTTTACAGCCTCATCAATAAAGTCAGGATTTTCGTCGATACGAAGCTCCTTGTAATTTACACCTTTTGCTTCAAGCAGTTTTTTTGCCTTAAAACAGTAAGGGCATGCATTTGAAGAGTAGATAACAACATTTTTCATGATCAACGCTCCTTAATTTACGTATCCATCCATTAATTTTGCGCCTTTTTGCGGCTAACATAGGCCAGCCCAAAGGGCGATAAGTTCAAACTGTTTTCACATCCTCAAGTGTGGAAACAAACTTGTCCCACCTGGTTTTAAAAAATTGTAGCGGCATGCTGTCCAGGGTTCGCAGTTCCACTGTGGGCCATTTTATATTAAGACGCACATCAGTGTATAATGTTGTCATATGATACAGGAAATCATCAAAAGAGATATTTTGTCTATCTTCAAAGGGTATGTTTTCGCCAATATCATATGCTTTCAATGCAAACCGTACAATATCTTCGATCCACTGTCTTGGGTTTTTTTGGCTTTGATAGTCGCCAAAAGGTTGCCCGCAACGACAAGGATCTGTGTTGTTCCAAATGTCCCTCCGGTCGGGCAGCATTTTAAAGTCGTCGCTCACAGCCATTTTGCACAGGGCTGAAAAAAGGGCTGGCAGTTCCCTTACGTTTCGGAGCACCACATGAAGATGTATCGATGCTGTCCCCTTCATCATTTCATGGCCCCGTGATCCGCATTTTGGCATACGGGCATGGAGGTTTTTGTAACGTTTTTCTTTAAGACATAAAGGGGTGTTTTGCCGGTTGGGCATAAATCCTTTACCCACATACTGTATGCCCACCTTGTCCTGGATTTGGGAGTTGGTTGTCTCCATCACATTCAGTACCTGGTAAAACAGGTCATCTTCTTCGGGGAATATAGGGGGGCTGTGAAATTCAATTTGTCCGCCAGGTTCAAAGGTGATAAATATTCCGGAAGATGAGTGAAAGCCATTATCCCGGGAAACAAATCCGCACTCGGGAAGAAATTCATGGAGTTTTTCCATCGCTTTAATTGAGATGGGATCAGCCGGTAGAAATTCATACTCAAAACCATAGCTTTGTTCCGTATTTACCGCTTTTTGTTGTATCAGCTCAAAAAGCATATCTGCAAATTTATATGTAAGATCAATTTTGTCAGCCAAAAGTTAGTGCTCCTTAAAAAACTTATTCAAAAAACTGATTATACCACAAGGTAAAAATAATTACAGCAAACACCCGGTCTGCATCTGAAACAAGCGTCTGTGGCCCCACACCTTTGGTAGACACTCTTTTAACAAGGTTTGTTACAATGCCCTGATCCAGTATTCCCTGTTTTTTCACAACATCGCCTAGTAGAATCTCTTTTAAAAATTCCGGCAAAGATGACGGATCGGAAAGCCAGTTAGCCAAAGGGATTGTAAAGGGCAGTTTTGGTCTATGGGCTGTAGAATGATCCATAACCGAATATTTGTCATAAGAATAGCTGCAGATGAATTTTGCCTGTCCTTTATCAAGATTTACCTTTAAGTCTACCGGCAGGGTCGCTGCAAACTCCGCAAGTCGAAAATCCAGAAACGGTGTGCGTGTTTCAAGGGAGTGCCTCATGGACAACTTGTCAAGGCGCAGTATCACATAGTCAGGCAGCCGGGAACGGCTTTCAAAGGCAAGGGCTGCATTTAACGGGTGTTCCGATCCTGACAGGGTGGGAAGGGCGTCTTTAGGGAATAGGTCTTCAGGAATTTGTCTGTTGAGAAGTGTTTTTAGCTCATCTTGCGCGAATAACAATTCACTCTGAATATAACGTATTGCAGGATCGTTATCACGTACAGCCATATAATGATTCAGTTCCGGATACATCTTATCCAGCTTCATCTGCTGTTCACGGGACAGATCACCGTATTTATGCGCAGCCATTTCAACCAGAAATTTTCTGTAACCGGCAAAAATTTCATCGGCGCCTTCACCGGTAAGAACAACTTTTAACTGACTTCCGGCCATCTCACACACCTGATCTGTTGGAAGCACCGTTCCAAGGGAAATAGGCTCTTCAATTGCCCGTATAATATCCGGCAGTTTATCAAGGGCCTGTCTGGTGCACAGCTTTGTTTGGAGCTGCGCTGCGCTGAAACGTTTCCGGTTTGCATCCAGAAACCGCCTCACATTGGGCAGCTCATTATACAGAGCCTCATCAAATGCCATTGTAAAAAGCTTTATATTAGGCTTTTGGATTGCTGCAAGGGACGACACAGCAGAAGAATCGATACCACCGCTTAAAAGAGAGCCAACCTCCACATCTGATCTTAAGCGTATTCGAACAGCATCTGAAAACAGACGGTTAAATTCTTCTGCGGCCTCATCAATATCCATATAGGGATTTTCTTTATCCAGCCGGTGTTCCCAGTACCTTTCCACTTTGTACCGGCCAGTATTGAGGTCATATTCAAGAAAGGAGCCTGGAGGCAGGCACACTATACCCTTGAACATTGTCTCTTTACCGGGAATATAGCGGTATGTAAAAAATGTAGCAAGACGAGATTCATTTATCTCAACAGGGCGGTTGCTTGCCTCAAGAAGCGGTTTGATCTCTGATGAAAAAACAAAGTTATCTTCCCATGTGGTGTAATAAAGCGGTTTTATTCCGAACCGGTCCCGAAAGAGCAGGACTTTATCATTTCCGGGATCATAAATGGCTCCGGCATACATGCCGTTTAGATGTTGCAGAAAATCTATACCCTTTTTTCTGTAGAGATGGAGGCCCACCTCAATATCGCCCCTGGATATAAACGGCTGGTCGCTGACCTCCGGTTGAAGCTCAACATAATTATAGATCTGGCCGTTGCAGATTATGGCGGTTTGATCTGAGGGGCACACAATGGGCTGCATGCCTGTTTCAAGGTCTATAATAGACAAACGTACAAGCCCAAAGCCCACAAGGCCGCTTTTTGTCTGGTAAACGGTTTGTTTCCGGTCATCAGGTCCACGATGGCGTTGAAGCTCGCCCATATGGGAAAGACGCCGGTTGATCTGCTCTTTTGAAAGTGAATTTGAAATGATTCCGTGTATGCCGCACATATTAATAGATATCCGTCTTTAACTGGTTTCCGGAGCTGTCAGCACCCGCCCGAAAGCAAGGCCCCTTCCAAAGAGTTTTTGCAAATTCCAAATCCGCCGCTTATGTTTTTTGATTTAAATCCGCTTTGGGTAAGGATGCGATGGGCAATATAACCCCTTAAGCCTATGGCGCAAAACAAAATGTATGTTTTTTCTTTATCGAGCCCATCAAGTCTTTGCCTGAGATTGTCAACAGGTATGTTCAAAGCGCCTTTTATTGAACCTGCCTTGTCTATCTCTTTTTTGGTGCGAAGGTCAACAAGGATATTTTCATCCATGATGTTGTAGCTGTCATTTAAGGCTTCAGGTGTTGTTACAAGGAGGCTGTCGCGTTTTTTGATTGCGCCTCCTATATAATAAGGAAGCCCGCAGTTGGCAAATGAGATATGCTCTCCTCGTTCAAAAAGAATGATCTCGGCGTTTTCGTCCAGCCTGCGAGTCCTTGCCGCAGCTGTTGCACCGCCCGCGACACCTCCGATCATTATCGGTTTAATAGACACAATTTACACCTCTTTACTTTTGAATCTTTGTTCCCTGGTTTGTCAAACAGGATATTTGCTGGGAGGCTCCAATCTTAGATTTTGTTAAGCACTTTTTGTGTTACGTCCAACAGATATCACACCATGATCAATACATCAAGATCACATTTTATAGTTGATATTGCCATAAGCACATGGTAATTCTAATCGCTTGGGGGCTTTTTATTCCACAAAAATTAAGATCGTATTTTTATAGTTGAAACTTTTGAGTTAACCGGTTTGGAGGTTTATCATGTTTAAAATTATAAAACGGGAAGAGATGGCTGAAGGCACAGTTATCTTGAATGAAATTGAGGCACCCTTGATTGCCCGAAAGGCACAGCCCGGTCAGTTTGTCATATTGAAAGCACTTGAAACCGGCGAGCGTATTCCCCTTACCATGGCTGATACAGATCCGGATAAAGGAACAATAACGGTAATATACATGGTCGTGGGAAAATCCACGGCTATTTTCAAGAGTTTAAAGGAAGGAGACGGCTACCAGGATGTTATAGGTCCTCTGGGTGCGCCTACCCATCTTGAAAAAGTTGGAAAGGTTATCTGTGTTGGCGGCGGTACAGGTGTGGCTGTTTTACACCCCATTACCCGGGCACTCAAAGAGGTCGGCAACGATGTCACATGTATTATAGGGTCAAGAACAAAGGACCTTCTTATACTGGAAGATCAAATGAAGGCCGCATCAAACGATTTTCGTGTTTGCACAGATGACGGATCATACGGACATCATGGTTTTGTTACGGATGTTATGAAAGAGGTCCTTGAGCAAGGCGATGTCAAGCTTGTGGTGGGAATCGGCCCTGTGCCCATGATGAAGGCCGTGTGCAATATTACAAAGGAGTTCAATGTAAAAACAATGGTCAGCCT
>JAUXBD010000351.1 GCA_030619585.1 Desulfobacteraceae bacterium | reverse complement strand
TTAGAGGGCAAATGTTCCATTGAATTCAATTCGGTTTTTTTATCATATATATACATAACATGTCAAACCGAAAGCATTGACAAAAAGCAGGTCGGATAGTACCTTCTTTTCCGCATACCGGCAAAATCAATCCTTATATTAAAAGAATACAACTAAGGATAAAAAAGTCATATAACTGTTGAAGGATATATGCATCCGTTGTATGCAATGGCAATGATAGAGGCGTTTAACCATTCCGGTTGTATGCCGGAAAAAACATTTTCAATCTTTAAGTGGAGAACATATGGAAAAACAGTTTCTTATAAATGACTTTAAGATGGGTGAATCATGGCGCCTGTTTAAAATAATGGGTGAATTTGTTGATGGAGTGGAAGCCCTTCATGATATCGGGCCTGCGGTAAGCATATTTGGATCTGCAAGGGTGCAGCCAAACCACCCCCGTTACAAAAAAGCTGAAAAGGTTGCCGCCCTTTTTGCTAAAAACAATTTCGCAGTTTTAACAGGCGGAGGCGGAGGCATCATGGAGGCTGCTAACAAAGGCGCTGCAGAGGCCGGAGGTGTTTCTGCCGGGCTTAACATTATGCTGCCCTTTGAGCAGGAGCCAAACCCCTACGCCAATATCAAGCTTGAATTCAAATATTTTTTCATCCGGAAGGTGATGTTTGTAAAATATGCAATTGCATATATTATCATGCCCGGCGGAATGGGAACCCTGGATGAACTTTTTGAGGCGGTCACCCTTATACAAACACACCGCATAAAACCCCTTCCTGTAATCCTTGTGGGCAAGGACTACTGGTCCGGCCTTTTTGACTGGATAAAACTCAGACTCCTTGGAGACCAGATGATATCGCCGGAAGACCTTGATATCTTTCAGATTGTGGAAGAGCCTGAAGAGGTTGTCGAGGCTGTGAAAAAAATGACGTTATCTCAGCCATGAAGACAACACATAAATTCATCTTTGACAATGCAAAGAACATGAGCGCCATACCGTCTAAAAGCGCTGATCTTGTGGTCACATCACCCCCCTATCCCATGATCCAGATGTGGGATGATATGTTTTCCAGCCAGAGTGCAAAGATCAAAGAGGCCTTAAGAAGAGGGCGGGGGCTTGAGGCCTTTGAGCTGATGCACAAGAAACTTGATGCTGTGTGGGATGAGGTTTCGCGCATACTAAAATCCGGTGGGTTTGCATGCATCAATATAGGCGATGCAACAAGAACGGTAGACGACAACTTCATGCTGTACCCTAACCACTCAAGAATATTAGCACACTTTCTCAAAATAGGCTTTACGCCTCTTCCTGCGGTTTTATGGAGGAAACAGACAAATGCCCCAAACAAATTCATGGGTTCAGGCATGCTTCCGGCAGGAGCATATGTGACACTTGAGCACGAGTATATCCTTATCTTAAGAAAGGGGGGGAAAAGGGAATTCATTGAAAAAGATAAAAAAGCAAACAGGCATTCAAGCGCCCTCTTCTGGGAGGAGAGAAATACCTGGTTCTCAGATATCTGGATGGATTTAAAAGGAGCTACTCAAAAGCTGAATGACGATACAGTCAGAAAGAGAAGCGCTGCATATCGCTTTGAAGTGCCGTACAGGCTTATAAACATGTATTCGGTTAAAGGGGACCTTATTGTTGACCCGTTTTTTGGGATAGGTACCACGATGATTGCCGCAATGACTGCGGGCAGAAACAGTATCGGTTATGAGATTGCTTCGGATTTTAAAGAAACAATCACCGATAGGATTGACACTGTTGCCGGATTTGCAAACCAGAGGATTGAAAGTAGACTGCAGGGCCACCTTGATTTTGTTGACAAAAGGTTTAATGAAAAAGGCGGCCCCAAGCACAAAAACAGCCATTATAATTTTCCTGTCATAACTTCACAGGAGAGAGAACTTATTTTAAACAAGCTCGTCTCAATAGAAGAAATTAAAAAAAATCAATATGAGACCAACTATTCAGAAAAACCGCAAAAAGAATTCTGCGGCGACTGGTCTGAATATTTCCAAGCCGGCCCGCCAAGGCCGGCTTCTAAAAAGAGGGTTAAGAAGCCGGCAAAAAAAATTCAGGTCCAGTTGAGCCTGCTGGACTAATAAAGACAAGCAGGCAGGACAATTGGTTCTTTACTCTTTACCCGGCCTTCTTTGTTTGGGGTCTCTATGCTTTGATCCAGGCCCTCTACCCCAACGCATCTCCCGGTGCAGGCCCTTTAGCTGCACAAAGCGCTCATAACCCAAGACATTTCTTGCCTGGATAAGAAAGCCGAATATCTCTTCGGAAAGATCCGTACGTGCCTTCTCCAGCTTCCTGAACTGCCTAAGCAAGGCCTCTTCATCAATATTCTTGGATTCAATCAGGTTTTCAAGCTCAAATTTCTCCTTTTTAACCAGACTATTTAACTCAATACGTTTGCGGCGGCTTTCAACAAACCGTTTGTCCAGGCTTTGCTTTTCATCATCACTTATGCTTATCTTCTCTGTGACCCTTGGGTTGTACCACCACTTTCCCGACGGCATACCATCGGGAGCAGCAAAAACAGGTGAAACAGTAAAAAAGACTAACGCAACAAAGGTAAAATAAAATTTCAACATAATCGTTCTCCTTTTCCCCTCTGTTTAAAAGTCAGAGGGCCATTTGTAGTTGACGGAGCCACGAACTCAATGAACTCTTCTTCGAGTCCATGATATGACTCTACTGATATATCCAT
>JAUXBD010000143.1 GCA_030619585.1 Desulfobacteraceae bacterium | reverse complement strand
GTTGAGTATTAATGCATAACATCATTGATCATCTGAAGGTGGTCATAAAGAAATTTTTTAAGTATTACTTTTTGTAGAAAAAAAGCCACGAAGGCTTTCACCTGAGAACAGGGAGAATCTTCGTGGCTTTTTTATTTGGGAAATTTATCATGGAAAAAGTAAAAACATCTATAAACAAATACTGGAACTGGAGAAGCAAGAGTTATGGCTATGATGCAGATAAATCCATTAAAATTGCAAATAGATGGGAATCTGTTTTAAAGGAACTTGTTTCAGATGCTCCCGGAACGCGAGCCCTTGACATCGGGATAGGGAGAGGACAGTTTGCGTTTCATCTCGCCCGCTTAGGTTTTGTTGTAACAGCTATTGATCTTTCTGAAAAGATGATTTCTCATGCCAGGAAAAGTACCATAGCGCATAAGCTAAATATTGTTTTTCAGACCGGCGATGCCGAAAAATTCAAGTTCGAAGATAACATCTTTGATGTAGTAGTGTCCCGAAATCTATTGTGGACACTACCCAACCCCGACAAAGCACTTAATGAATGGCGACGGGTTCTAAGTCCGGGGGGAACGCTGGTGGTATCGGATCACCTCTGATAAAATATTTGAAGGAAGCTTATCGTGAGTCCTTGGAAATTTTGGCCCTTGGTACGAATGCCATAGCAACAAGCCAGATGATGAAAGCCAGGGCAAACCGCGGTGCAACAGGCGAAAATGCCATTGTCCACACAGTGAATGATGCCGATCTTATCATCGGTCCCATATCGGTAACTTGGGCCTGTATAAATGCTGTTACCTTTTTACTCTTGTTTATCAGGCAATTGTATTATAATTATCCTGATTATATCGGATTGCAAGCAGCATGGAAATCATTCAGCGGAGGCATAACTAATGGATAACACAGATAAAATAAAAGAATTCTACCTTGAATTTGTCCCCGGGGCAAAAGTAGATGGTAATTTTATTAAAGCCCCATGCCCTTTTTGCAAAATAGAGAACAAAGAAAACCAGGGAATATTTGTTGTATCTATCAATCCTGAAAATTTTTTTGCCGGATATTTCCGATGTACAAACAGATGCAGGCCGGGTGGATTCCCAATATATTATGGGAAAAGCATGGAAGTAAATACCGGTAAAATACCCGGCTATGATCCTGACAGGGAGCCTTTTGTAAGAGATGTCGTTTATCCGAATGCCACCCTTAATTCTGAAGTACATAAACAGATGGCAATGATGAATGATCAAAGTTATGCCCATTTCAATGAGTTTGGTGTATCCAAAGAGGTGCTTTTTAATATGGGGATCGGCTTTAACGGCAGATACCTGGTATACCCCTATTATCTTGAAAATGGTAAATGCCTGGCTGCTCACTGCATATTACCGGATCAGGAAGATGAAAATTTCTGGCAGGGAGATGAAAATTTCTTTTCAGAAGAGTTCAGGGTTTACAATGAGCAGGAGATAGCAAGGTGCGAGGGAGGGGCTCTGTTTATCACCGATAGCGAGGACCAGCTTCTTATAATTCAGGAACTGGGGTTCCCGGCAATAGCTGTTCCCTCTTCTTCCAACCTTGAATTTATAAAACATGAACAGCTTGCACATGTTAACCATATTTTTTTAGTTATAAAAAATTCACCTGAAGCAAGACTTTCCGCTCGCACACTGGCAACCAGCCTGGGATTTAAAGTCAGAATTTTTAAGTGGCCTTCGCAATATCAACGCGATTATGACCTTTGTCAGCTGGCAAAAGACAAGATTAAAGAATTAAAAAAGATAATACCTTTCCTGATAAAATCCTCAAAAGCGTTCTCACCTTTTTCATCCCCTGAAAAAGAGTATAGTCGCCTTATTGAAGCCATTGAAAAGGATACGGGAAACGATTATTTCGGGCTGGAATCAGGCTTAAAAAAATTTGATCTTGCACATAATGGAATCCGCGGCATCAACATAATGGGCGGGCAGCCAAAAGCCGGGAAATCATGCTTCTTTTTGCAGGTATCCACGGAGATAGCCAGAAGAAAGACCCCTGTAATTTATTATGACTTTGAAAATGGCTGGCAGAAAATATACTCAAGGACTTTATGTCGCCTGAGCAGGCTTGCAGGAGAAGATATTCGGAAAAAACAGTTAGATGAACCGGGCGAGGAAAGATTCGGTAATGCTCAAAAGGAACTAAAAAACATTCTTCAATATTTTAAAGTTGTCACAGACAGGAAATTGAATCCTGATATTATGAGAAAACAGATCGATTTCTTGCAACATGAAACACGAAAAGAAAATGTCCTTATTGTTGTTGACAGTCTTCATAAACTGCCCTTTAAAAATCTTTCCGAACGTAGGACGGGGATTGATTCATGGCTCAGACAAATGGAGGCTATCCGTGATGAGCAGAATGCATCATTCCTTGTCATCTCAGAGTTGTCCCGGGGTGCGGAAGGAAGCTATGGAGAAAAACCGGATATGGGTTCCTTTAAAGGTTCCGGGGACATTGAATACAGTGCGGACAATGCAATGATCTTTGTACCGGACTGGGATGCTGTGGACTCTATCTCAACTCAAGAGAGGAAAAGCACTTTGTGGATGGTGGCCAGCAGGGAGAACACCCCTGGGAAGATTGCCACATATCTGCTCGAATATCCATTTTGGGGATTTAAGGAGTTATAATTTTGAGCGTTTCTATAAAAATTCCACACATGCTGCTTAAGTATACTGACCAAAAGCAGTGGGTGAAAGTAACAACAGACAATATTGCAAATTGCATTGATGAGTTAATAACCCGCTTTCCCGAACTTAAGCCAAAACTCCTCAATGAACGAGGAGAGATAGCACACTGGGTTCACTTATCAATTAACCAAGAGCCGGTTTCTCCTGATGAGACATTAAAGGACGGTGACGAACTGACGATACTGTTTGCTGTTGCAGGGGGATAAGTTTTATAAACTTTTTAACAATAGACTTGCGATATCTTCGACCTTAATATCCTCATCAAGATCTGTCATTTTAAGGCCATCGGTTAACATCTGAATACAAAACGGACAGGAAGTTGCTATGATATCAGCTCCTTTTTCCTGTGCCTGTTTTACACGAAGGCTATTGATCCTTTCACCCTCTTTATAGTCCATCCACAGATGCCCACCGCCTCCACCGCAGCACAGGCTTTTTTCTCTATGGTTTTCCATCTCTTGGACTTTTTTATGGCCAACAGCATCTATTACTTTCCTGGGCTGGTCAAATATTTTCTGATATCGTCCCAGGTAACAGGGGTCGTGATAGGTTATCGTATCTTTTATTTTATCTATTGCTTTAAGCTTGCCGGAATTGATCATATCACTAAGGAACACACTGTGATGAACCACATTGTATTTGCCGTCAAACTGGGGGTACTCATTTTTCAGAGTATTAAAACAGTGAGGACATGAAGTAAGAAGGGTCTTAAAGTTTCTTTTGTCTAACTCCTCTATCTGACTTTTTACCGCTGTCTGAAAAGTATGCTCATCTCCTATCACTCTGGCAGGTTCTCCGCAGCATATCTCTCCACCGCCAAGAACTCCCACATCAACATTGCACTTCTTAAGAAGCTTTATAATATCTTCGGCTATTTTATTCTTTTCAGGGTCAAAGGTGGTTAGACAACCGATCCAGTAAAGAACTTCACAGCTTTCGTCGGGATCCACTATTTTCACATCAAGGGTCTTAATAAAATCAACCCGCTGGGTCTGTGCTCCAAAAGGATTGCCTGTACTTTGCATTGTTTTCAGGCATCGTCCGGCTTCGGGTGGTATTTCACCCTTCATGACAACCTGGTTTCTTCTGATATCCACAAATGTATCCACATGGGTTATAAATGCCGGGCATACCTGTGTACAGGCCATGCATGTGCGGCAGTGCCATAGAGAAATTTCTTCAACAGCATTGCCGATTATCTCTGGTCTGTTTGCAAGCTCCCAGTTGGAGCTATCTGTTTTTTGAACCAGGTTTTTCAGGTCCGCTATAAACCTTTTTGGAGACAGGGGCTGGCCTGCCATAAAAGCAGGGCATACTTCTTCGCACCTTCCGCAGGAAACACATGCGTCAAAATCCAGTCGCTGTTTCCATGTAAAATCGCTCACAGTGTCCAGCCCCACATTAAAATTTTCCTCATCAAAATCTTCACTTTCCATCATCTTCTCAATATCCACCCTGCTTAACTCTCCGGCAGGTTTCATCTTGGAAAAAAAGATATTTGCAGGCAGCAAAACCAGATGGAAAAATTTTGTGTAAGGGATTACTGCAATCCATCCAAATACTAATATGGTGTGAAACCACCACACATTCTTATGTAGCGCTTCTCCTTGTTGTACAGAAAGGTTACTAAAAAGAGAGGACGTCCAGCGCCCAACTGGTGAAAACATCTGCCACATGTCTCCGGCAACACTTATCCTTACGCCCTCTGCCACAAAGCCTGTTACAACGATAAGGGCAAGGAGAAGCAGGGCCAGCGTATCGGCGAAACCGGTTTCAAGTGTTTCAGGTTTATCAATATACCGCCTTTTTGCTGCCATGAGAACACCAACCAGGATGAGGACACCGGCAATTTCTGCGGCAACAGTAAAAAAGATATATACACAGCCTTTAAACAGGGATGTCCCAAAATCGTAATCAAGGGCGATGATGCTTGTTGTTATTAAAAGGACAATAAAAGAATAGAAGATAAAACTATGAAATATAGCAGGGAACCTTGACTCACGGACACTTTTTTGTAAAATCAATTCTTTTATCGTAAAGAAAAGGCGATATGCCGGATTCGACAATCTCTCATCATCCGGCTTTCCCTTTTTCCACGAAAGTATCCGCTGGTATACTCCATATCCAAAAATTGAAACGGAAAGAGCACACAGAATGTAAATTACTTTTCCGTTTGAGATGTTCCACATTATCTCCCTTGTCGCCTGGGATAAATTTCCCATTATCTTTTCTCCTTACACTCATACTAATATGCTGCCCAACCTCCATCCACTGGAATCGCAGCTCCATTCACAAAACTTCCATCATCTGAAACCAGCATAAGTGCCACAGTGGCAAGCTCTTCAGGTTCGCCTATACTCGGCATTATCGAAATGCCAAGCTCTATCCTGGATGATCCGGCTTCACTGACATCACCCCCGACCCCTATATTTGTAATAACACCGCCAGGGCATATTGCATTGCAACGGATACCTTTGTCTGCATACATAAATGCGATATTTTTTGTAAGGCCAACAAGGCCGTGCTTGGAGGCAGTATAGGCAGCTCCTGCACGGCAGCCGAACAGTCCGGCAAGTCGGAGGCCAAG
>JAUXBD010000310.1 GCA_030619585.1 Desulfobacteraceae bacterium | reverse complement strand
CCCTTTTTCAGTAACCATAAATATGCCGGGATAAACTTCTTGCATGATCTTATGTTTCCAATCCAGTTAAGAATAATTATTTTGTTCTTAACTTATTTGTACCAGTATTTGAGTTTTCAGCAAGGATTTATCAGAATTAAATGATATACATCGCTAAATAGACCCCTTACTGCCCCCAACTGTCGATATTTAGCCAAAAGACCCATTACCCTACGATATATAATCAACCCAGCATCCGACACTCGCCAGCTATTTTGCAATTATCTCCAATTATTTCGGTCAATAATCTTTCCATGGGATTTTGGCACAATTAGTGAAAAGCATGATTTCCTGCATATTGTTGTTTAACTTCGGCTTAATTTTAAACTAAGGAGGATTATATGGCTTTTACAGAAATACTAAATGTTTGGACAGACTATACACCATTAAACGGTGTAATATGGTTTGTGTTAATGATCTGTATGCTCTATTTTGCCAGAACGCCTGCCCATGAAGCGATCTTCTCTTTTTGCCGCGTTATACGTAACGGACTGCGCATGATGTCACGATCGGCTTTACTTGCCGAAAAACGTGTTACGGAACGTAATAAAGAGGTCCTCTTCACAGCCGGAATGGAAGCTGTTGAAAAAGATATCGAACAGGAATTTCACCGTGTGAACACGGTAGTACAGCGCGATCTTAGCGGTTTTCCGGTCCTTAAACTGGCCTTATTTGACCAGATATCCAAGATCGATGAAGACTACCAGCAAAGCTCCGAGTTACCACCGCCGCCGCCTGAATGGATAGAGGCTGTTGAAGCGGTTGCAAAGCTTCCGGGGGATGGGAATCAAAATAAAACAGTGGCAAACATCTTAAACCAAATTCACAAATCCACGGAGCTTCAATATAAAGCCTCTATGGAGGAATACAGAAAAGCAGTGAGTGTACACCATGGTGCATTAAACAAGTTGATGCCTTACTGGCGCAAGCTCACACAAACCCTGGATGAGGTCGGTAAAACGATTACCGGATTGCAGGAAAGGGCCACCAAGATAGACCATCGGATGGATGACTATGAAAAAATCCGGTCAAAAACAAATACAGCTGAACGCACCCTGAGCTCCTCCTCCATGACCCAGTTTTTCATCTCCGGTTTTGTCCTTCTTATTGCCATCGGCGGAGCAATTATCAACTTTAACCTCATTGCGCTCCCTATGTCCGAAATGGTAGGCGGCGGTAGTTATATCGGCGGTTTCAAGACATCCAACGTTGCGGCGATGGTCATTATTCTGGTCGAAGTTGCCATGGGGCTTTACCTTATGGAATCCCTGCGCATCACAAGGCTTTTTCCGATTATCGGCCAGATGGACGACAAGATGCGCCACCGTATGGTTTGGATTACCTTTAGTATCCTTATCATTCTGGCCTGTATTGAATCGTCACTGGCATTAATGAGAGACCAGATCGCATCAAACAACCAGACTCTCCTGCAGACCTTGGCCGGCGGAGAAGTATTATCCCCTTCAAACAGTTGGATTCCTATGGTCGGCCAAATGGTAATGGGCTTTATTTTACCATTTGTTCTCACATTTGTCGCCATACCGCTGGAATCTTTTGTCCAGTCAGCCAGAACCGTAATCGGCGTTCTTGCAACCGCTTTTCTTCGCACGGTGGCTTTTTTATTACGGCTTTTAGGCAATATCATTCAACATGTTGGATGTATGATCATCAATATTTATGATGTCACCATATTCCCACTCCTTTGGCTGGAAAATATTGTAACCACAAAAAAGCTAAATGATGACAATCTCGTTTATGCTGAAGAGGAGGTGGCAAAATGAAAAAACTGATAGTGAGACTCTTGATCCTATTTTCCTTACTGACATGCGGATGTGCGGATACTACAAAGTATTCCACCGGTGTGTATATGCTGATGGATACCTCGGGAACCTACACAAACCAGCTCGCCCAGGCACAAACAATTATCAGGTATCTTTTGGGCACGTTGCAGTCCGGAGATTCCCTGGCGGTTGCCAGGATTGACAGCGGCAGTTTCAGCGAAAAAGATATTATTGCCAAGATGACCTTTGATCAGCGGCCTTCTGTTGCCAATAGACAGAAACTTCACTTCAAGGAAACCGTTGAAAAATTTGTTGAAAAGGCGAAAAGCAGCTCTCACACGGATATTACCGGAGGGGTACTTCAGGCGGTTGAATATCTTGATGAAACCAAGGCCGGCAAAAAAAACATTCTCATATTCTCAGACCTGGAGGAGGATCTGGCCAAAGGCCATATCAGAGACCTCAGCAAAATCGATCTCAATCTTACCGACTATCACGTGGTTGCCCTGAACGTAACTAAGCTGGGAAGCGACCAGATTGACCCCAAGAAGTATTATGACCGACTTGCATCGTGGGAAAAAACAGTAACCGATCGAGGAGGAAGCTGGAAAAAGATAAATGACTTAAAACGCCTTGATTCATTACTGACCATGTAACAAGCTGCAAAAGAATACCTTGGGTATCGTTTTTTTGCTCAAGGATAACACCCAAACAGGCCATCTGAAATATCTACCCAACTGCGGTATGAATTTCAGATGGCCATTTTTTTTCTCCATACATCCTCTTTTAATTCAGACAGAATGACATTTCACTCCGGGTGGCGCGAGATGCCCGGCCCTAACAATGCATTGTGTTTAGATTCTCTTGTTGAAAATCTAAATCAGATTGTTGAGATCGGAAAAGAACATAACCTTAATATTTGTCTTGAAAACTCTCCTAAATATGACCTTGTGCTTTGCGACAATCTTTCAGATTACATGGAAGTAATTGAAAAGGTCAAAGGCATCAAAACCACACTATATGTGGGACACACGCATACTTCGTCAAGCAGACCGGAAGAATATTTTTCTGCCATGAAAGATTTCATCATGGACATTCACATTCATGATAACATGGGTAAAATTGATGAGCACCTGTGTCCTGGGCAAGGAAGCCTTGACTTCACAAAGCTGTTACCAGTATGTAAACACTCCGGATACAATGGACCGTTTACTCTGGGACTGTTCCCTTATGAAAACATATTAAGGGGGAAAGAGGTGTTTCTTGACCTCT
>JAUXBD010000280.1 GCA_030619585.1 Desulfobacteraceae bacterium | reverse complement strand
ACCTGGTTTAAATTGATCAATATTTTCAGGCACTCCAACATGATCTTTGCGCGGCCAGCGGCCGTCCTTCCTTTTCAGCCAGGCAATCATTGTTTTAGGTGCCTTCCAAGCGCCATCAACTTTTTTTGGTACAAGATATTTTAAACCCTGCACTGTCATTGCTAACAATGATGTATGCTGCCTTATCAACCCTGCCTCATTGTTTCTATATCTTGCTTTCCGGGTGATTAACCCGGACTCCAGAATGTCCGCCAGACAATAAAAAATCCATCGTCGTTTGACGTGGATTTTATGGTATTTCTCAAGATTTTCTCTGATTTTATCGACACTTGTCTTAGTATAGTGATTTTTCCCTTGACACATGCTCGCAAATATTGTTACCATTACAGCATTCTTAGTATTGTTCATCGTTTATCTCCTCTTAAAGCCTCGTTCCCGCGGGGCTTTTCCTTTTTCCAATACCTTTCGACCCATCGCTTTACCAAAGGTCTTGTAAGGTCCGCCGCTTGAGCTTCGGTATATTGGCAACCGAAGAGTGGTTTTTCTCTTTTTGTTACCTCAAAAGAGGAGTGGGTTGTTAAATCTTTTCCCCACGGAACATTTAAAGCTAATGGCTTATCTCGCATTTTCACCCTTTACAGTTTTCTTCCTAACTTGTCAAACAGGATTTTCCGATATGTGTTATCGGAAAATCCTATTTATACCTTTCTTGTTTACCTGGACACCGACCATTTAAAGGTTGTCTGCAGTTTAAGTTGTCCATATTTCAACTTCCTGCAATCATCGCACAAAGTCACGGTCAACTTACTGTACATATCCTCAAATGTTACTCTGTAAACACCTTCTCCCTTACAATTCATACACCTTGCTGGCTTTCCGCCGTTCCTGTTTTTATTTATTCTTGTATATCCTGTTATCTTCATCTTTTTATCCTCCGTTAATAATCTTCTTAGTCTTCCACAGCTCAAGCCTTAATCCTGACATGTAAACTGCCTCGCTGGATATATGCTCTAACAGTCTCTCTACCAACCCTGATAGCTTGCTCTTTTCCTCTTCCAGCTTTTTTATCCTCGCATTAGCAATGTCCTGCGCCGGTGCATATGTATTTACCAGAGCTATTAGACAATCTACGCATAGCGGTGATTCTGCCGCCCGGATACCACCACACTTCAAACACTTATTATCTGAAAACTTCACCATTTCCCTGTCCCCCTATTTTTCCCCGGCATCATTGCCGGTTACTTATATATAGAGCAATCTTCGTGCCATAACACGTTCTACGTGAAACATTTTTTATCGCACTATATCAGATACTTAGCGCCCTGTTTTACCTATCGGATAATCCTATATTAATCAAGACTGGTGATTTTCAACGCTTTCCTGTGGGCTTCCCCACTGTTTTTGACATCAACGCTGTGCGGAGTGATGACGCCTTATTTGAGTTCCATAGTTTGTAATTCAGTCCGCTGCCCGGAGTGCCCTTTAAAAAATTAAATTAATTGCATACTGTATGGATATTATTACAAAAAAAGCTTACTATCTGGCATTGTTCTTGCTTTTTCCATTTGCCGGTCCTTTTCCTTCAAGTTTTTCGACCTGTGAAGACTTTTTTTATAATAACCGTGCGTGCATTTCGATTTTACTACGCGAAAAACATCAAAATAAGCAGAAAAATCTTTCCCCAAGGGGGGATTTTTTACCTTAATTGTCCTTATATATATTAATGGATATATACTGCGCACTGTTTATGCACTCCGGTTCCGGGCCGGGGCTGGCCCCTCCCGCCGGAGTGGCAGGATCACAGCCCGGGTGCCCTTTCCGGGGTGTGTTCCTGCCATGTCACGGGGTGCCATAATGTCTATAAATATAAGCCCACAGGGCGTGCATGACTCCCTGGGCGTACTTTCCAGGGTGTCATGTGCGTGCTGTGTCCGCTAATCGCCCCTATAACTTTACCAAAATGTAAATTTCCCTTGACGGCGTTTTGACGTTTTGGTATAAGCCCTTTTTTATGAGGCATATTGTAAAAGTTGAACAGAAAAACGGCTCCTTTCGTATTGTTATCCCTCGGAGTCTTATACAGGAAAAAAGATGGCATAATGTTCGATATGTTTTCGTAGAGCCAGACATTACTGATTCGTTCACGCTTAGGAGGTTTATAGATGAAGAAAAAAATCGACCAGAAGGTTAAGGATGTACCCATCAAGCTTATTGATGAGCCAAAAGATGTTCTAAGGCTTGATATAGACCAGGAAGCCATCCAGGACCTGGCTCAGTCCATTAATGAAATAGGCTTGCTCCAACCTATCCTTATCGCTGTGCAAGATGATCGCTATGAGCTTGTTTTTGGCCATAGACGTTTTTTGGCAATTCAGAGCCTTGGCCTTGCCACTATCCGTTCGATTGTACGTAATATGACTCATGAAGAAATTGGATTGGCGCGAGCTACTGAGAATATTAATCGCGCTGACCTTACACCGATTGAAGAGGCAAACACTTATTCTAACCTCATTAATCATTATGGATTTACGATTGATCAGGTCGCAAAAAAGATGGCAATTGGTCCAGGAACTGTACGGCGTCGTATGGATCTGTTAAAAATGCCCCCATCGTTACAAACCGCGGTACACACAAAGAGTATTAGTATTTCTGTGGCCGAAGAGCTTTGGCCCATAGCTGATGCTGCTGATCTTGATTATTATCTTTCGTTTGCTCTCGATGGTGGATGTACTAAAGAAGTTGCGAGGTCCTGGTGTAAGGAGTGGAAAGATAAGAAAAGGCGTAGTGAGGCTGTGGACTCTCAAGACCAACCTACCTTTTCGCCACATGAACCGCGCCCGATATACCTTCCCTGCGACTTGTGTCACGGCCCGATGGAATTAGGTACGGAACTTGTTTTTCGAGTTTGCCCGGACTGTGCTAATACAGTTAAAAAGAATATATAGGAGGTTTTCTTATGACTAAAGATTTAGATAGGATGGAAACGGATCGGCTTACTAACATGGCCAGGGCTTATGACTGGAAGCTTGATTGTATAGAAAGAACTGATCTGGAACTCAAAATTTCCTTTGTTAAGCCGCGCCTTGCGCCTATCCCTGAAGATGCTGTCGGTGCAGACTAGTTGCGCGGGGGGGGTCAAGGGGGGCAAAGCCCCCCTTGTGGGGGGTGCAGAGGGGCAAAGCCCTCCTGCTTTAAAATGGGAAGTTCTTAGGGGGATACAAAAGAGGTTAGGCGTCCCTGCTGGTCAAAGGGGGGTTGACTCTGTTGAGTTTTTTTCAGGGCAGGTAAGAGCTCTGTTCTTTAGAGCGGCCTGCCCTTAAAAAAGGTCAATAGACCCCCTTTGACGAACACCCTGGTTAGCCCCTGTAACACATGCGGTTCTTTGCATGTGTTACAGGGGCTTGCCAGGGTGCAGCCGGGACGCCTAACCTCTTTTGTGTTTT
>JAUXBD010000073.1 GCA_030619585.1 Desulfobacteraceae bacterium | reverse complement strand
TTAACTTCAGATATTTTCACCAGTTCTTTTCTCATTAAAGCAATCATGTGTCTGAATACATCAGCCGATGAAATGCTTAACCTTTTTGCAATATCCTTAACAGATGCCGGTTCCTTGCGTAAAAGGGAGATTATCTCCTGAACTGTAATCTCTTCTGTGATGACTCCGTCAAGGAACCTTCCAGTCTCATGGGCGGTAAATACCTCTTTGTATTTGTTCCCATCTTTCATGAACTCGGTCTGCTTTGCAGCAACCCACCTGAGCTTTTCTCCCGAGACTGCAGCTTTTGCAGCCTCAAGTCTGAAGTTCAAGTCATCAATTCCGTTTTTGGCATCATTGCTTAAAGGGCCCAGCTCTTTCACCTTGTTTACAATACCTGTTACAACTTCAGCAAAACGCGGCCCTTCTGCGGCAGAAACCCATTCTAAAAGCACTCTATCAGTGTTGATCTCCAGGTGAGTAAGAATTCTTTTTACAACATTTATCATGTTTATGGCTTCTTCATTACCAGACTGGTAATGGCATTCACCAGGATGTCAGCCACCCACCCAGATTCCGTCACAGCCTTTGGCAAAGGCTTCAATTAGAAAAACAGGATCAACCCTTCCTGTACACATAACCCTGACAGAACGCATGTTAGGCGGATACTGTATCCTGCTTACACCTGCGAGGTCACCTCCTGCATAAGCGCACCAGTTGCAAAGGATACCAAGAATTTTTGGTTCAAAACTCATCTTTTTTCCCGTACTTTTTTTTATTTTTAAATTGCCGGAACTCCATAACTTTAGGCATTTTTAAGGCCTTCCATATAAGCATTAATTTGCAATAGTATATGCTCGTCGGTAAACCTGCCCATACTGATTGCCTGACGCGGACATTTTGATGCACATATACCGCAGCCTTTACATGATGCGGTAATCGTCTGTGCCTTTTCCCCGGATTCAGTCTCAACAACCTTGATAGAACTGTATGGACATAAGTATTCGCAAATACCGCAGCCAAAGCATTTATCCGTATCAACAGAGCTTACTATTGGCTCTGCCGCCACATGCCCCCGTGAGAGTGGAATCGCTGCCCGCGCAGCCGCTGCGTTGGCCTGGGATAATGATTCTTCAATATTTTTTGGAGAGTGTGCAAGGCCGCACACATAAATACCGTCAGTGGAAAAATCAACCGGCCGCAATTTAACATGTGCCTCTTGAAAAAACCCGTCTTCATTAACGGGAATTTTAAGAAGTTGCGCAATATCCTTATTATAATTAGGAATAATTGCTGAACTTAATGCCAGAAGAGACGGCTTTATTACAAGCTGTTCCCCCACAATAGATTCAAACACGGAAACCTGGAGTTCACCGTTTTCTTCGCTTACATTGGGCTTGTTCTCAAGATCGTACCTGATGAAAATAATCCCCTCTTCTCTTGCACTTCTGTAATACTTCTCGATGAAACCGTATGTCCGTATATCCCTGCACAGAATATATATATTGGATTTAGCATGTTGAGCCTTAATCTTAAGGGCATTCTTTATGGCAACGCTGCAGCAAATCCTGCTGCAGTAGGGTCTTTCCTCAGTCCTTGACCCCACGCACTGGATCATAACCACATCTTTAAACTTAGAAGATTCAAGTTCCCCTGAAGCAAGCTTTTCACCCAGTTTTTGCTGCGTAATCACATCCCCATGCTTTCCGTGAAGGTATTCAGTTGGCTCGTATTCATGGCCGCCGGTGGCGACAATAATTACCCCATGAGTAATTTTAGTTTCCTCTTCTTCAGAGGAAAAGGCGGTTACAAAGTTGCCGATATAACCGGATACATCTTTGACCTGAGTCTGGGTATGAACTTTTATAAGGGAATTCTTTTCTACCCTTTCTATTGTTTCATCCAAAAGCTTCTGGGAATCGTTTTGGTTTAGCGTGAACTTGATATGCCTAAGATTGCCGCCGAGTTCCTTCTCTTTTTCAACCAGATAGCATTCAAACCCCTGATTTGCCAGGGAAAGCGCAGCAGTCATGCCGGCAAACCCGCCGCCGATAACCAGGGCCTTTGGGTCCACCTGGATAATCTCTTCTTTTAACGGTACCAGCTTCCTTGCTTTGGCAACCCCCATCCTTAAAAGATCGTCAGCTTTTTGTGTGGCCGCGTCCTTTTCATGGGCATGGACCCATGTGCATTGGTCCCTGATATTGGCCATTTCAAAAAGACATTTATTAAGCCCTGCCTCACGTATGGTGTCCTGGAAAAGGGGTTCATGGGTACGCGGCGTGCAGGCAGCTAGTACGATCCTGTTTAGTTTATGCTCTTCAATCAACTGTTTGATCTTTTCCTGGCTGTCCTTTGAACAGGCATAGACACTTTCATCGGCATAAACAACATTGTCAAGCTTTTCAGCGGATTCCTTCAGTTTAGTAACATCAGCAACACCGGCAACATTGATGCCGCAATGGCATACAAAGACGCCAATCCTCGGTTCCTGCCCCTCAACATCAATTTCGGGTACAAGCTCTTTCTCTTCGACCAATGTTCCGCGAACATCAGACAGGAACCCGGCAGCAAGGCTAACACTGCCGCTTGCCTGCACAACACTTTCAGGAATATCCTTAGGTGACTGGAATGCACCGGCAACAAACACACCTTCTTTTGTGGTACTGGTAGGAGAGAACTCATGGGTCTGACAGAATCCTTCCTCGTTAAGCTTAACTCCCATGGTCTTTGCAAGGCTACCAGCCGTCTTTGAAGGTTCGAGCCCTACAGAAACAACCAAAAGGTTAAATTCGTCTTTATGATGCTTTCCATCATCGGTTACATAATTTAAAATCAGATCTTCCGTACTCTGTGATCTCTCCACATCGGCAAGACGGCTTCTTATAAATTTAATTCCGAACTCATTTTTAGCCCGCTCATAAAACCTTTCAAAGTTCTTACCATGTGTCCTGATGTCCATGTAAAATATTGAAATATCAAGGTCAGGTTCATGCTCCTTGGCAACGATGGCCTCTTTAATGGCATAGGTACAGCACACGGATGAACAATACGGATTCGTGGATTGATCCCTTGAGCCAACACACTGCAGGAAAGCAATCTTTTTGGGATGGACACTATCTGACGGTCGGGTAATTTGCCCCTCAAACGGGCCTGATGCGCTCAGAATTCTTTCAAATTCAATACTTGTTATTACATTGGGATATTCGCCGTAGCCATAGTCCTTTTTCCTTCTTGCATTAAATTCATCAAGACCGGGAGAAAGGATAACCGACCCGACCTCTATTTCCAGGTGTTCTTCAGCCTGGTTTAGATCGATGGCCTTAAGCTCTTTACACGCCTGCTCACACTGCCTGCACTCGTTTTTTTGGACAAAAAGACAAGAGATAGGATCAATCACATATGATGCAGGAACTGCCTGAGGATAAGGAATATGCAGAGATTTTTGTTCTACCAAATTCTCATTATAGTAATCCTTCATTATTTCAGGGCAATATTCCACACAGCTGCCGCAGGCATTACATACTTCTTCATTTACATATCGGGGCCTTTTAAGAACAGTTACCTTAAAATTACCTGCCTCGCCCTGTATGGATTCCACTTCGGCGTTTGCTATAATCTTTATATTAGGATGTCGGCCAGACTCAACGAGTTTGGGAGACAAAATTCACATAGCACAGTCAAGTGTGGGGAACGTCTTATCAAGCTGTGACATCGTCCCGCCAATGGCAGGAGAGTTTTCAACAAGATAGACAAGGTATCCCAGCTCTGCCAGGTCCAATGAGGCCTGCATGCCGGTAATTCCTCCCCCTACAACCATTACTGCACCTATTTTTTTACTGTCACTCATCGCTATTTTCCCTTAAAGTTTATCTACTACCTCTTTCAACTGCTCTGTTGGATTAACGCTGAAATCTTCTTTCTTTTTACCCACAATCGACAGAACCATATCGTGTCTTATGGTCTGGGAAAACCTGTCGATCTCTACCATGTTTTTCAGAAAAGATGGATCTGCATATCCTTCCTTAACAGCCATCTCCCTTAAAACACCCATGACTTTCACAAACTGCACATCCTGCGGGCAGTGAAAACTGCATGAAAAGCACATACTGCAAAGCCATATAATATCAGAGGAAAGTACCCTCTCTTTCAGGCCAAGGAGTATCATGCGTATAATTTTGCGGGGGTCATAGGAAGGGTCCACATCTGAAGCAGGACATCCGCCGGTACAGGCCCCGCAGGCAAAACATGCTTTTATAGCTTCCCCGCCGGGATGTTTTGCCACTTCATGTTTAAAATTTGCCTCAAGTTGATTTACTTCTATAGTTTCCAATTATATTACCTCCCGTATATTCGCCTTAATACTCACCCGGCAGTTCATTCAACTGCGCCAGGGTAAAAACAGGTCCGTCTTTACATACGTATTTCTCACCTATATTGCATCTACCGCATATTCCGATACCGCATTTCATTCTCATCTCCAGGGAAAGGATTATTCTCTCCGGAGGAAAGCCCAACTCTTCCAAAACAGGTATTGTAAACTTTATCATTATTGGCGGCCCGCATACTATCACATAAGAATCTTCAGAAGCAGGCGCCACCTCTTTTGTAACAGTAGGTACAAATCCAACCCTTCCGTCCCATCCCGGGGCTTTTGCGTCAACTGTTACGTTCAAATCAATATCATCCCTTTTTCCCCACTCTTTAAGTTCATCTTTATAGAGCAAAAGGCCGGGATTTCTTGCACCATAGATCACAGTGATATTATTAAACCTTGACCTGTTGTCTTCATGTATCATGTATTTCGTAAGAGACCGCAGCGTGGTAAAGGCAAAGCCTCCGCTTACGATCACAACATTTTTATTCTCAAATTTCTCTATTGGATAATTGTTGCCGAGAGGGCCCCTTACGCCTATAATATCTCCCTCTTCCAGGCTGTGGATAGCCTCTGTAAAAAGGCCTGTTCTATTAATACTGAACTTTAATACACCTTTTTCGGTCGGAGAAGAAGCTATTCCAAAAGGGGCTTCACCTTTACCCGGAATCGAAATCTCTGCAAAGGGGCCCGGTAAATATTGAAACTTCTCTTCATCCTCTTTGTTAATAAATGAAAGTTCAAAGGACTTAATATTCCTGTCCTCTGTTTCCATTATAACCTTTTCTATCCTTGTTTTTATTGGCAAATACGGATTATTCATTAACTTTAACTCACCTGTATCTGTTTCAGCACTTCTCTGATATCTAAATTAACCGGACAGTATTTCACACACCTGCCGCATCCTGTGCATGCAACCATCTCATTATTATCCACAAAATATTTAAATTTATGCATTACTCTTTGTCTCATTCGTTCTTTGCCTGACTTGCGCGGGTTACCGCCGGATGCATGCAAAGTAAACTGGGGATACATGCAGGAATCCCATATGCGAATCCTCTCCCCTTTTTCGCCCTTTGTTTCATCAAGGATATCAAAACAGTGGCATGTGGGGCACAGATATGTGCATGTACCGCATCCTATGCACTTTTCATGGACAGTATCCCAAAAAGGAGCATCAAAATTATTATCAAGCCATCCTTTAACCTTTTTGATTTTAATATCTGATTTTATAGCTTTTTGAGCCTCTTCAACAATACCGTCCCTCTTTTGCAGTACTCCAGATTTCGGCTCTGAAAATCCTGAACTGCCGTTAACAAGCGTCTCACCTTTTTCGGTCAAAACCTGCACAAGGTATTCATCTCCCAGGTCAACCAGTAAAAGATCCGAACCATCTGCGGAAAAAGGGCCTCCACCCGTATCAACGCAAAAGCATGTGGTCTCAGGTTTGTTACACCCTATGGCTACAATTGTCGTTCTTTCCCGGCGCTTAATGTAATAGGGATCGGGATACTGATCACTGGTGAAAATAGCGTCAAAAACAGAGATACTGTTTACATCACAAGGACGAACGCCGAAAATGACCCTTTTCTTATCTGATAAAACCGGCTCCTCCATCTCTCCCGGCTTTGTAAGATCATATGAAAAGAACCTCTCTTTTTGAGGAAAGAAAAACTCTTTAATGCTTTTTTTAGTGTTCACCGGGCCAACGCCTATATCAAGGTCTATATCACCTTCAGCCTGCATCTCTTTTAAAACAAGAGATTCCTCCTCTTTTGCAGGAGCAAATACCTGGTAATCGGAAAGCAGGCCGGCAACAAAATTGGCAAGTTCATTTTTTTTGATTGTCTTTTCTTTCATGTTTTCGCTTTTTATTTAAATCAATCTATCCTTTAATAAACTCATCCTCGTCATCTGTCTTAAAGGTGTTCAATGGGAGCGGAGCCTCTGGATCCATGCCGGCCTCATATGAGAACAGCTCCCTGACATCCTTATCTATCTTCTTATTCATAAATCTCAAGTCAATATCCATGGGGCATGCTCTAACACATGCACCGCAATCAACGCACCGACCTGCGGTATGATAAGTACGCATGAGATGAAAAACCTGTGTGTCACTTAATGCCACAGACTTTCCAAACCATTGGGGCTGAGATTCGTCCACACAGCACACTTCACAATAACATAAAGGGCATGCATTGCGGCAGGCATAGCATCTTATACATTTTTCAGACTGTTTGGAAAAGTAGAGTCTACAAACACACATGCTAACAGGCATGTAGCCTTAAAAGAGATTGTCACCAAGTGTCCTTTGTTGTTGTCTGTCTTTCTTCACTGCAGATTCTGATTACCTCTTTGGTATCATAAAATTTTTCTTATGGTTGTATTGATATAAATTGAACCTGCCACATTTGAGACGCATGTTTTAAATATTAGATGGACTTCGGCTCCTGTCTCTCATTTCTATCTTTACTTATTATAGATCATTATGATTTTTTCTTTCTGCGTTTTAAATTGATTGTTTCGGTTGTTTTGGCACATACTGTTTCTGTAGTTTTCTTATTAAGATAATCTTCT
>JAUXBD010000120.1 GCA_030619585.1 Desulfobacteraceae bacterium | reverse complement strand
TTTTAAAATGCTTATTAATGATACTATAGAAGACATAGAAAGAAGGAAGAATGGGAATGCAAACCATAGATTCTACACAAATACAATGTTTGATAACGTATACGATTTTTCTCCTAACGAAACTATATGGATAGCTGGACTTTCAAAAATGGGGAAAACAAAAAAAGAACTTAGTTTATCAAGGATAAAAGAGGCGATTGCTTTTTACGAGCCAATCGTAGAAGCATTTCAAGTGGACCTGGGTGAAATGGGACACCTGCAGTTGCCGATACTTGAAAATATGCTGGTGCAACATAGAAGAACCATAGAGTGTGTTGAAAATGATCTGCCGTTTTTAGCAAGCCAGTACACTAACCCTGTGGAGATACTCACGGCCATGGATGTGCACTGGTATTTTCATGTTCAGCAGATGTTTGCCGCCAGCGGCAGCGGCGGGGCACCGCATATTGAAGAAGATCTTGAGGGTTGCGACAAACTGGAAATACCCAGAGACTGTTGCACTCTTATCCGGCTGGCAGTGTATTACCAGGTGGCAGGACTTTTTCCTATCCCCACAGCGTATCTTGCATTGACCGAGCCGTGCGATAGTGTCGCCGGCTGGCATGCAGCGCTGATGCATCATCCGGACTGGAGAGACGTTCCTGTGTTTGCCCCTGATCCGCCATATCATAGTACCAATAAAGCTATTGATTACTATGCTGACGAGATTAGAAGGATGGTGGAGTTTATTACAAAGCACACCGGTAAAACCCTGGATATGGGCAGGCTAAAAGAGGTTGTGGAGGAAACAAACAAAGGATATGCCTTATGGATGGAATACAATGAAATAAGACGCGCAACACCAACCCCCCATAGCTATATTCTGCCCATGTCGTGCTTTTTTCAGATCAATACCCTGGGGGCGGGAGATCCCAAGAAAACGCCCTGGTACAATGATATGGTTGCCGATGCTGAAAGGCGTGTCAAAGAGAATAAGCCCGAGGTTCCTAACCAGAAAATAAGGTTGTTCTGGTATGATATCCAGCCATTTTACTTTGGCGAGCTTGTTCCCTGGCTTGAACAGGAGTGGGGTGGTGTTATTGCAATGGATATGATTAGTTACTGCCCTTATGATTTAATTGATACCTCCAGCGAAGACAGCATGTTTAGAGGACTTGCCAAAAGGGCTTTCCAGGACGGCCCCATGATTCATCAGTCACGGGGTCTGGCAGACAACGTTTCCCACGATATTACCCATATAGTACAAGATTACAAAATAGACTGCGTGATTTTCCCCGGCCACATGGGCCACAAAGATATGGCTGCAAGCGCCAGCATAATGAGAGATACGTGCAGGGACCTGGGAGTTCCATTTTTACATCTAGGACTCGATGTTGCAGACCACAGGTACCAGACAGTTGATGAGATAAAGGACAAAATGTCACAGTTCTTCACAGCCATGGGGTTGGGGTAAAAGAAGGGATAGAAGTTGAGAGAGTAGGAGAGGCAGAACCGCAGAGGTTTTAATCTTTGTGTTATTTTCTTAACTTCTCATCCTCTAAACTTCTTGAAGCGAAGCGGAAATCCCGCTATTTTCAGCGGGGTTATCTTCTTTCTTTCCCCAGGGTCTCCTCAATCTCCTTCATCAAAGGCCCGTCATTTCTCCAGGCCATGCACGTGTCTCCGATTGCGGCCTTAATATGATCCGCGGTCATTCTTTCGGGGAAAGGCTCCCTGGCTGTCCTTGCAAAATTCCCCTGAAGTGCCGCGGGGGCCATCATTAAAAGCAGAGTGGTTAAATGGGAACACCCCCTGGTCCCTCCCAGCATCTTTTTTACCTTCATTGTAAAACCCCTGGTTATCTTCAAGCCTTTAATCTGGTAAATACTCTTGCCCACTTCCGAGCACTCATCTTCCGGCACTTCAGGCATGTCAACTTCCACCTCTTTGATAGTTAAAGATCTGCTATCCACAAGAAGCGTAATTTTCATGTTATGCAATGTGGTCGGAGGCCGTTTTTTCCCTAAAATCGTGTAATAGGAATGAAGGCGGTCATCTTTTAACGTGCCTTCAACAATAATACTATCCTCATCACAGTCATAGGTGACAATGTCTACCTTTCGTGTGTGGACTTTTTCCTTTTTTCTTTTTCCAAGTGAACTCATTTTTCCTTATCTCCTTATAAAAACATTCCTGCATCCGTAGATTACTTATTTAAAATTCCATATAATATTATGTCCTTTGCATCTTCATATAGGCTATCCATATGCTCTTTGTCTTCGTCTTTTGAGAAGTAAGCTGAATAATCCTGCAGACCAAGAAGCATTGCCGTCATCAATGTGGAATTCATTTTGCGAAACAAACCCTGTTTAATACCGTTGTCCAGCCCTTTTTTTAGCAGATTAATTTTAAGATGTATGACTTCGTCGAGTTTGGCGGTAAACTCTTCAGGGGCGTTTATGGCTGCTGCACGAAGTATGTTAACCATATCTATCCACAAGGGGTTTGCATTATAGTAAGCTTTTGCATGTTTATCAAAAACGTTCAGGATATCTTTTTCGTCTTTGACTTCATTTGCATCATACCTTTTCATCTCGCTGAAAATAATTTTCTTAACACACTCTATAAAAAGATCTTTTTTATTGTTAAAATGCTTATAGACGGTGCTTCGCCCGATTCGTGCAGAAACAACGATGTCTGAAATCGTTGTTTTTTCATATCCTTTATTGCGAAAAACAGTGGTCGCTGAAGCTATTATTTCGTACTTTATGTCTGAACTGTTCAACTTCTTGTCCTCAAGCTCATCTTCTGCGCCATCCTCCATAATATTGATAATCTCGCTTATTTTACCTAAAGATATATTCCCCTCTTTTTGCATCTTTTTGATGATCTTAAGCCTGTTTAAATGCTTAAATGAATAAGATGCCTTGGTCCCCCGGATTTTTTTGGGTTTGGGCACAAGGCCCTTTCTTATATAAAATTTAACAGTTGTTATGGGAATATCTGAAAGGCCGGAGAGCTCCGAAAGTGTCATGGGGTTGTTGATATGTTCCACAATGATCCCTTTTTATGGTATCTTATGTGTCTTTTAGCCTGCTATCTGATAAACTTTATAAGGCCAATGGTTAACTTTTACAAAATGCCAGTTTACAGGAGTAACTATAGAACCGAAAACAGGTGCATGTCAAACCAAATCTCTAAATATAAGGAGATAGCTATAAAAGGCCGGTATCTTTCCCTTGACAAATCAATTTTATTCACATAGATATCTCATGGATCATACAGTACTGAAAGATGTACTGAAGAGTCCTAATAAATCTTGAGAGGTTAAGTTATTATGAACATTATTGTTTGCGTAAAACAGGTCCCCTATCTTTATACACTGGCTTCAGGTTACGGCATTGTGGGCGACTATTAAAAGGTGCGTGAACTCCTGGGGTGGACGGAAGCCACAGCCGGCCCTCTTGTGCAAACAGCCCTCAAACACGACAAGGTGAAACTCATTGCAAACGCCCTTGGCACCCCTCCGGCCAACATTGTAAAAGAGATTCAGGATACAGGACGTATGGTTGCCGCACTTTGCGGAAGTGTAAAACATGCCCTTTCCCATAAAGAGGCGGGTATTGATATTATTATATGCCAGGGTGGTGAAGGCGGCGGACACACTGGCGAAGTAGGCAGCATTGTCCTATGGCCTGAGGTAATTGATGCCGCAGCGCCGACTCCGGTACTTGCAGCAGGAGGAATCGGTAGCGGACGTCAGATGGCGGCGGCCATGGGGGCCGCGGGTGTATGGGCCGGAACGCTCTGGCTGACAACCACTGAATCTGACTGCCCGCCTGTGAACAGAAGCAGGCATACCTTGATGCCACCAACTGTGATACTATTCGCTCTCGTGCCTGGACCGGAAAACCCTGTCGTTTTTTAAGAAACGACTGGTCTAATGCATGGGATACCGATGACACTCCAGACCCTTTGGGACTGCCACTACAGTTCATGGTTACATCAGAAGCGGTTGTGCGGGGGCACATGTATGCGTCCCAGTCCCAGAAAGTCAATTTCAACCCCTGCGGCCAGATCGTGGGTGCCACAAATGTGATAAAGCCTGTTCGGCTGGTCATTCAGGAGATGATCGAAGAGTATCTCGATGCCGTGGAACGATTGAACGACCTGATGCCGGAATAAGGTGCAATAGTAGTAAATTCGAATATCGACAATTAGAAAGGTATCGTCTATGGCTAAAAAAAACAAAGAAGCCAAAACAGGTGTGCTCATACGCCGGCTGTTCCCGGGGTTGATCTGGAAACAGGTACACAAAATGGAGGGGTGGTAAGGCATTCTCCCTAAAATCTCCTGAAATCAAAAAACAGGAAAAAATTATGAACAATGTAGTTATTGAAAAATCAGGAAAGTATATAACGGTTATTAAACTGAACCGCCCGGAATGCCTTAACGCCATGTCTATTGAATTTGTAAGCGGACTCTACGATGCTTTTAAAAAGGTGGGTAAAGACAATGACACCAGGGTTGTTTTACTTACAGGGGAGGGGAGAGGTTTTTGTTCCGGCCTGGATCTTGAAGATGAAGGCGATATTCCTGATGTTGATGGATTCGACATACCCAGGTTTGCTATGAGAGCTATGAAGCATTATGCGAAAATAGTCCCGGTGATGCGGGATATGCCTCAGCCCATTATTGCAGCCATTAACGGTCCTGCATATGGCGGCGGGCTTTGTCTTTCTTTGGGCAAGCCTGGAAGTTTCAAGCCTCCATGCTGCAATTGAGATGGAAAGCAGAAATCAGATTCTCCTTGGCCACACCAAAAACCTGCCCGAGTGCATCATTGCCCGAAGACAAAAACGTAAGCCTAAATATATTGATAATCTGCGGGTTTACGATAGAGACAACTAAAATTTCTCCACCAGAATTAAACACGCTACTTGTCTCAGAGATGCAAAAAGGTGTTTTTCTCTTTTTTGCCTGCCGCGCAGGGATTTCCTTCTGCCGGTGACCATATCAAAGTTAAGATTTGGCAAATGCCTAAAATTTATGCTTTTCCTATGTGCCCTGGTATATTTGTATCTTAACAGTTTGCTTTTTTCTTGCGTTTTGCCACAATATACCCATATTATCTTTGATAATGTAAGGCGGCATTTAGACAAACGGCATAATTTTTAAGTTAATTCCTAATAATATCGATGGTCTCACAAAAAGTCTAAGTCGAGTTCCCTTAGTATGGAATTGTCTGATATTACGGGTGTCGGTATCTTAATCTTGCGTGTTTATTACCCTGTGGAATGCGAAGCATCTTCCTCTGGGGTGACTTTTTGTGGTATACATAAGTTCTCCTGAAGCCTGCTGATCTCATAAGAAAGGATTTTCATAGCGTTTTATTGATATATTATGCAAAGAGCTGAAAAAATTACAGAGCCTGTATTCGCGGATGCTGTGAGAAAAAATCTTGAAAACAGTTTGTTTTACCCCTCATTAAGATTAGTTATCTCAAGGTTCGAAGATTTTCCCATATTTTTATGGGGTGGAGCTGTCAGGGAGCCTATCTTAAGACAGATCTATCCCGACTTTAAAGTATTTGAAATGTCAGATTTCGATCTCATGGTGGATGATTCTGACAAAAAGGTTGCTTTTAATCATCATTTAAAAGACATAAAATCTATTTCCGTAAACAGGTACGGTCATCCAAAATGGAAGATTAAAAAATATCTT
>JAUXBD010000367.1 GCA_030619585.1 Desulfobacteraceae bacterium | reverse complement strand
CTCTATACCACTGCGTTTTTTAACGGCTTTACGCTGCTGCGTATCGCCCCTCTGCCCAATTTTCCGGCAAGAATAAAAAACCGGACTGCCTTATATCAAATATCCAGGGCTTACTTGTGAAGGTTGACAAATAGATGGCCTGCGCATATATTACCTAAACTCAATAAACCTTGATTAGAGAGGAAAAATATCATGGCAGAAGGTATTACTGAAATTAATGATAATGATTTTGAAAAAGAGGTTCTCCAGTCAGATAAACCGGTGCTTGTTGATTTCTGGGCTCCATGGTGCGGGCCGTGCAAATCAATTGCACCTATAATCGAAGAACTGGTCGGTTCGTTTGGAGACAAGGTTAAGTTTGTAAAATGCAATGTGGACGACAACCCTGTAACACCGGGTAAGTATGAGATCAGATCAATTCCCACCTTAATTTTCTTTAAGAACGGCATTGTAGAGGATCAGATCATTGGCATGGTAGCCAAATCTAAACTTGAAGATACAATAAACCGTATTATATAAGGAAACCTTAAATGAGCTCCGTTGATTTTGATCTTGTAATAGTGGGCGGCGGCCCTGCCGGTCTCACTGCCGGTATGTATGCTGCACGCTCAAGGCTGAACACGCTACTTATTGAGAAAATAGTGCCCGGCGGCCAGATAATGGTTACAGACTGGATAGAGAACTACCCGGGTTTTCCAGATGGCCTTTCCGGGTCAGATCTTGTGGAAAAGATGGTTGCACAGGCAGAAAAGTTCGATCTTAAAATTGAATCCCATGAAGTCCTCTCCCTTGATCTTTCCCAGGATGTGAAAAAGGTAAAACTTGCAGGAAGGGATATCTCTGCCCACAGTGTAATAATAACTTCAGGAGCATCGCCCAGAAAACTGGGGGTGCCTGGAGAAGCTCAGTTTTCCGGTAAAGGGGTATCTTTTTGTGCCACATGCGATGCGCCCTTTTTCAGGGACAAGGTGGTTGTAGCCGTGGGGGGCGGTGACACAGCTGTTCAAGAGAGCCTCTATCTTACCAAGTTTGCAAAAAAAGTTTATCTGATTCACAGAAGAGACCAGTTGCGTGCAACCAAAATTCTCCAGGAGCGGGCAATTGCAAATGATAAGATAGAGATACTGTGGGATTCGGTTTTGACAAGCATTGACGGTATGTTCCATGTGGAAAAAGTTACAGTTAAAAATGTCAAAACCGATGAAGTCAAAGATCTTGCAGCAGACGGATGTTTTATATGGGTAGGCATCAATCCCAACACTGAATTTTTAGGTGACAGTTTGAAATGTGATGAGTCCGGTTTCATTCTTGTTAATCAAAGTATGGAGACTTCGGTTCCGGGGGTTTTTGCCGCCGGAGATGTGAGAAGCACCCCCTTAAGACAGATTGCAACCGCAGTGGGCGACAGTGCAATAGCGGCATTTTCAGCCGAACATTATATTGAGGGGCTGGTTAAATGAAAAAGTTTTTTTTGTTTGCCATAATATTGCTTTTAGTCTCTCCGGGATGTTCCATGAAGCACAAAAAGGAGAAGACAGCCCAGAAACTCATGGCTGAAGGGATGAAGGCGTTTAATAAGAAAAGATATGTGACGGCAATAGAATCTTTTAAAAAATTAAAAGATTGGTACCCTTTTGATACAACCGCAATAGAGGCTGAACTTAAGATAGCCGATGCCCATTTTGAGCTCAAAGAGTATGAAGAGTCTGTGGCTGCATACGGGGAGTTCGAGAACCTTCACCCAAGAAACCAGGCTGTCCCTTATGTTATATATAGAATCGGGCAGTGCTATTTTGTCCAAATGGACACTGTGGACAGAAATCAAACCTGGGCAAAAAAAGCGTTAGACTCATTTACGCGCCTTACAAAACAGTTTCCTGATAATGAACATGCGAAAAAGGCTGAAAAGAATATAACCGAATGCTATAAGAGTCTGGTCGGCCATGAAATGTATGTGGCGCGCTGGCAGTTTAAAACTAAAAGATACAAAGGGGCTATGGCACGGTTTAAAGGCGTTATCGAAGATTATCCTGATGTTGGAGTTCATGAAGAGGCCCGCAGTTACATCCCCCTATGTGAAGCCGGTATTAAAAAGCTGGAGCAGGAAAAACTGGAAAAGGACAAAAAAGACTTTACACAATAGAATTGTTGGTGTAATAATTCCTGGTTCTAATTGGTAGAGTTTTTTAAGAGAGATGGTATAAGGAGAGGAAACATGTCCAAAATGTGTGCTATATGCGGCAAAAAACCACTTGTTGGCAATAATGTGAGCCACGCCCACAACGTTACAAAGCGCCGCTTTAACCCAAACCTGCAGAGTGTGCGTGCCAAATACAACGGCAAGGTACAAAAAATGAACGTTTGTACCAAGTGCATAAAGTCCGGTCGTGTGGAGAAAGTCGCCTAACTGGTAAGCCTTTTAACCTCAATTACACTCTTTATCTTTTTTATGGCATCGATCACTTCTATTAAATGAGAGGTGCTTTTAACTGTGATAGTAAAGAATGCATCAACCATCATGTTTTCATGGGTATCCGTATTCGCATGGATGATGTTGGCGCCGTTTTTGCTGAAGTCGGATCGTAGCCATGTCGTT
>JAUXBD010000195.1 GCA_030619585.1 Desulfobacteraceae bacterium | reverse complement strand
GGTATCTTGACGAACTGCCAGTGTCTGATGTGGGCCGTTTTGAGGCAGATTTCCTTCGTAATATGCGTGATAATCATGGTGAAATTAAACCTCTTGACATTTAATATGATCTACTATAAATAGCTCTCTTGTATTTCTTTTGGCAATTAACTGAAATAATTGAACTATTTAAATTCGGGCGTGAAATATATTATGAACGTATTGCAGAAAATTAATTATGAGCCGGCCAAAGTTAAGGCAGGATATACTGATCGGATACTAAATATTGATCTTGATAATATAGATATCAATATTACAAAACTACCGTCCGATTTTAAGGATAAATATATTGGTGGACGCGGATATGCCATTAAACTTATTTGGGATGGCACAACTGCTGATACCAGACATGACAGTCCAGAAAATATTCTTGTCATGGCCGGCGGTCCCCTTGGAAATGAACCGGGATTTCCGGGTACCGGAGAGTTCATTGTTGGTGCAATCTCGCCCCTTACAGATACATTTATTGATTCAAATGTTGGTGGTCATTTTGCGCCTCTTTTAAAACTTGCTGGTTTTGACGCTCTTTCTGTATCAGGCATTTCCAGAAAGGATGTTGTTATCCTTGTGGACGGCGATGCAAAAACCATCAGTATTGCAGAAGCGCCGGAGTATGACAAAGAGATCGGTGAAGGTTCCATCTTATTTGGAGCGGAACTGTTAAAAGATGTTTGTGCGGGAAAGTACAACGACAGTTATGCTGCTGTTACAGCCGGAAATGGGGCATGTAATTCAAGGTTTGGCATTGTAAACAGCCTTTATTATGACAGACGCCGCAATCGCATCCGTTCAAAGCAGGCCGGCAGAGGCGGTACCGGAACCGTGATGCGACAAAAAGGACTGCGTGCAGTTATAGCGGTCTCCAGCTTACCAAAGGCAAATGGTAATAATGCAGTAAACCCAAAAGAGGTGCGCAAGGCAGGATCTGCCTTAAGAAAAGTGTTAAGGCAATGTGATCCTGAGCAGCTTCACCTTGCAGCATGGGGTACAACAGTTCTTTCCGAGTATATGGATAAATTCCACATTTTCCCTATAAATAACTACCAGTATGGTCAGAGTCCTGAGTCTTCAAAACTTTTTTCAGAAATTTTTTTAGACAGGTATTTTAGTAAAAAAGTTCCCGACGGTTGCTACTTTGGATGCAACCTTGCGTGTGCAAAAGGTGCTGAAGATGTAATCCTTACCAGGGGACCACAGGCGGGACAAAAGGTTTCTGTGGATGGTCCTGAATATGAGACAGTCGGCGCTGTGAGCTGCATGGGAATTTTTGATCCCCACTATGTGATGGAATACAACTGGTATTGTGATGAATATGGCCTGGATTCAATATCCACCGGTGTTACAGTTTCATTTTTTATGGAGTGTGTACAGCGGGGTTTCTTAAGCAAGGATGATATAGGTTATAATCTGGAATTCGGTAATATAGATACTGCAGACCGTTTAATCCACGAAATAGCCGTTGGGGAGGGTTTCGGGAAGATTGCCGGGCAGGGTGTCGCCAGGGGTAAAAAATGGGTGGCTGAAAAATACTTATCAAAAAACAATGTGCCGGTAAAAGATGTGACGGTTGAGTTAAATAAATTCGGTATGGAGGCCAAGGGCCTTGAATTTTCAATGTATATAACCAAAGAGTCCCTTGCCCAGCAAGGCGGATACGCTTTTGCCCTTAAGGGGCCGCAGCATGATGAAGCGTGGCTTATTTTTATCGATCAGGTACATAAAGAGCTGCCGACTTTTGCTCTTAAAGCAAATGCACTCAAGTGGTTCCCGCTGATCCGTACCTGGTTTAATGCAGCAGGGCTTTGTAAACTTCCCTGGATTGATGTGCGCCATCCGGATGCAGCAAAAACAAAAAACCCGGCAAAGAATTCTCCCACCCTGGACTATTATGTGCAATATCTGAATGCCACAGTGGGAAGTAAAAAGAGTTTGCAGGATATTATAGATGATTCGGAGCGTTTATATATTCTGCAAAAATTGATTAATTTGCGCCAGGGAAAAGGGACCCGTTCAAGTGATCGGATTCCGTTAAGGGCCATGGGGCCTGTGTATTTTAATGAGTTCCAGGCACGGGCAGAGTATTATCAAAACTGGCTAAATGAGCAGTGTGAAGAGAAAATTCCTGAAGATCCAAAGGAACAACATAAACTTTTAATGGAGAAAAGGATGCAGGCTTTTGAGCATCTCTGCGATGCAGTATACAAGGAAAAGGGGTTTTCTTCCCAAGGCATTCCAATGCCCGAAACTGTTGAAAGATGCGGCTTAATGGATGATAAAGCCAGGAAACTTCTTGATGAGTTTAATATGTTTGACAACTAACGGGCAGTGATAATAGGTAATATGTATTAAAAAGGAGCTTGTAAAGAAAATGGTAGTTTCAGTTGACTTTTGCGGTGCCCAAAGAGCATTAACCAGGACGGATAAGATTGATGTTCAATTATCGGGAACAACCCGGGTACAAGATATTCTTATATATATTAGAAAGAAGTATCCGGATTTGTCCCTTAGCAAAAAAGCTGTGCTGGCCACGGTAAACCAGGAGCTTGCAGATTTTAACCAAGTTCTTAGAGCAAATGACAAAGTCTCTTTTTTGCCCCATATCGGTGGAGGGTGATTCGTAAACCGTATCCTCGTTAATAGCCCCAATGAATAGACCGGGTACCTCCCATAGTCCTCTTTTTTAAAAAAAACTTGATGGTTTCGTAAAAAGTCCCAATTACGTCACTCCGGCGAAAGCCGGAGTCCAGAACCTGATTGAAATAACTGGATTCCGGTTTTCACCGGGAATGACAACAAAGGAGTTTTTTGACTTTTTACGAGTTCATCAAACTTAAATATCAAAAAAAAGATAATTAAGATCACCAATACGTTCAAAAAGAAATGAATTTTTATGCAGTATCTGATAAAGTTGTGAGACTGTGTAGATATCCGCAACATCGGCTCGGAAACACTGCCTGACACTTACTTTCTTCCAGCAGGAGAAAGGCTTGACGACAATAAGCTGGCTTCAATTCCGGGAGAGAAGGTGGTTGTAAAGGTGGTCTCGCCTTATATTTTGCATAAAAGCGATGTCGGGGGCGTATCCATAGTTTCAAACCAGCTCCAGGAGGCTCTTTCAGCTGTTCGCAGGATGAAAGTTGAGGTTCCGGAAAAATTTGCAGCTCTGATTGAAAAAAACCCGGAGTATACTCCTGTGGTTTACAGGGGGCTTGACAGAAAAGATTTAATATCTGCGATCTTAAAGGATATTTCAGGTTTTCTTTTTTGCCGGTTCATGGCGCAGGATTCAAATGAGTTTGGCAGTGAGCTTTTTAAGAACACAATGCCGTGTGGGCCCTGGGAAAGTATATTCATGGGAGAATGAAAGCAAAGGAAAATAGATAATAATATTCTGTAAATCCTGTTTATCCTTCATAAAACATCTTGACAAAATGTACTCTTAAATGTACGCTTGAATGTACATTTAAGGAGAAAATTCTATGAAAACTATTGCATTTACGGATTTTCGAAAAAATGCTTCAGGGTTTATAAACGAGGTGGAACATGGTGAAACTCTTGTTCTTTTACGTCGTGGGAAGCCTGTTGCAGAGGTGATTCCTTTCGCTGAAAGGTCCGAACGGACGCCTTCCTGGAAACAACCGGGTATTCGCTTGTCGATACAGGGAAGCGACCTATCATCAGCTATTTTAGAAGAGCGCGAGGCCTAATTGTGAAACTCGTGGTTGATTCGTCTGCCCTTGTAAAAAGATATGTACTTGAAGATGGAAGTGAAATAATTGATAACTTTCTGCAAAGCGCCTCAGAATTGGCTCTGTGTGTTATTTTAGTGCCTGAAATATTTTCTGGACTTAACCGACTACTTAGAGAAGGGAATCTGTCGACAAGCAATTACCGTAAGGTAAAAAGGCAATTGTTGGATGATGTTCATGATGCAAGTTTGCTTCAGGTAACTCCTGCTGTAATTTCTCGTTCAGTTAAACTGCTGGAAAGCAATGTGTTACGGACCATGGATGCCCTTCACGTTGCTTGTGCATTGGAATGGCAAGCGGATCTTTTTGTCACTGCTGACAGAAGACAGTTTAAGGCTGCAAAGAATGCGGGGTTGCAGTCTGAATACATCGGCCAACCGGCAGATTAACCTGACAGGTGAGGCTGAGTCCTTCTTATGAGCTTTTTTACCATCGACAAAGAGTTTTGTCTGTATTCTTTTACGTGTTAGTTCCGCTGACTTTGGAACCGGTACAAAAGGAGAAACCTGCCGTTTTTATCTTGACATCCATAAATTAATTATGTATTTGAATCAGATTCTAAAATTTATCATTAAAATATAAGGAGCAACTAACTTGGCAGAACATAAATCAGCAAAAAAAAGGGCAAAACAGAACGAAGTAAAACGTCTTCGCAACAAGGCGGTTAAAACAAG
>JAUXBD010000123.1 GCA_030619585.1 Desulfobacteraceae bacterium | reverse complement strand
TGTGTAAATCACCAGGCTTAAACAGCTCATTGTTTTATAAATTTTCCAGGCACCGGCGTAATTCTTGGGAATCTACCTAGGGAGCTTTCATCCACAAGCAAAGTGCAGCCGTAAGTCTCTTCCAGCATTTGAAAGGTTAAAACCTCTTCAGAGGATCCCTTTTTGACTATTTTTCCGTCTTTAAGCAAAAGCAAAGTGTCGCCGTACATTGCGGCAAGGTTAATGTCGTGGGATACCATGACGACCGTAACGCACCTGTCCTGTTTTAACTTTTCCATCAGGTCCATCACCTTTGTCTGGTGGGCAAGGTCAAGGGATGCGGTGGGTTCATCAAGGAGTATGATTTCCGGTTCCTGGCATATAGCCCTTGCTATAAAGACCCGTTGCCTTTCACCTCCGCTGAGCTGATCAAGCTTGCGATCGGCAAGATGACCCACATCGGTAAAGGAGATGGCCTGGTTTGCAATTTCCATATCTTTTTTTTGGGGAACTCCCAGCATGCCCAGGTATGGGGTGCGACCCATGAGAACAAATTCAGTTACGGTAAAAGGAAAATTTACAGGAACATCCTGGGGCACCAGGGCTATGATTTGCGCCAGAGCTCTTCTGGAATAGGTTTGAAGATAATGGTCAAGAATATACATATGACCTTTTTGGGGTTTCATTAATCCTGATACCGCCTTCATAAGTGTGGTTTTGCCGGAACCGTTGGGGCCGATAATAATGAAAAAATCACCCCTTGAAACCGTAAAAGACATATCATCTAAAACAAGGTGTTTTCCGTAGGAGCAGCTTAGATTTTTTATTTCAACCGCTTTTTTCATCGCTCAGATCTTTTTAACAGATATATAAATAAGGGGGCTCCGATCATCGCTGTGATTACACCAACCGGCATCTCCCCCTGGTTTGGAAGACTTCTTGCCAGAATGTCGCAAAACACCATATATGCACCGCCCCCAAAAATGCAGGCAGGGATCAGTATTCTGTGGTCCGGGCCAAGCATGAGCCTGAAAAGGTGAGGAACCACCAGTCCTACAAAACCCAAAAGGCCGCAATGGCTGACAGTTATGCTCACCATAAAAGAGGTTACAACAAGCATGGTCAGGGTAACTGTTTTAACGTTTACCCCCATGGTCTGCGCCATCTCCTTGCCCAGGAGCAACAGGTTCATTGAGTTGGAGAGCCAGAAAAGAAGGATAAAACATGGCAGCAAAATAGCCGCAAACACTGCAACCTGATTTACTTCAACCAGTGAAAAATCACCCATGAGCCAGAACATGATGCTGTGCAGCCTTGAATCCTGGGTGAGAGAGATAAGAAACATTATAACTGCGCTGCAAAAAGCATTGACCATTACACCGGACAAAAGCAGTGAGTCGTTTTTCAGCATTGATTGCCCTGAAGACATAATGAGAAGCAGAACAAGAGTGGCAATACTGCCTACAAAAGCGGTAAGGCTGACACCGGGAAAACGGGAAAAACCCATCATAATTCCAAATATGGCTCCGATGGCCGAGCCCCCCGAGATTCCCAGAATATAAGGTTCAGCCAGGGGATTGCGAAGCAGAGCTTGAAATACAACTCCGCCCAGAGAAAGGGTGGCGCCCACAAGGGCTGCCAGAAGCACCCGGGGAAATCGCACCTGCCAAATTATAGTGTTAAGCATAGAATCCGCATTATCTGTTCCGATCAAAGAGTGCCAGACTCCTTTTAAACTTCCGCCGGTGGAACCTATGGAAAGCCCTAAAAAAAGAGCGATAGCCAGCACAAACAGAAGCGGGAAAGAGACAGTTAGGATGCGTTTTACAATAAAGGTAGGCTTTTGGCTCACCTGTGTTCCTCCAAAAGGTCCGGTTTAAAAAGCTCAGGATGAATATGTTTTAACAGCACCTCAAGCCCATCAACCATGCGTGGTGTGGGGCGGTCAAGCAGGTCGGAATCAACAAGGCAGATCCGATCATTTTTAACAGCCGGCATGGTTGTCCATATGCTCCATTTGGCTTTTATACTGTCAAACATGCCCTCTCTTGACATTGATGTAATGATAAACACTTCAGGGGCAAGGCCGAGAACCTGCTCTTTAGAAAACCTGGGATAGGTGGTCGGTCCTTTTGAAAGGTTTCTCCCCCCTGCACGTTCAATCAGTTCATTTATAAATGTATCTGTGCCAACAGATACAATGGGAGACAGACCTATCTGAAAAAACACACCGGGCCTGTGGGTGGTTTTTGACACAAGTGCATCAACATGTTCTATGCGGGTTTTCATGTTTACGACAAGCTCATCGGCTTTTTTTTCAGTTCCAAGAAGTATGCCGATCTCTATGATTGTCTTCATTACGGAATCAAGGCCCCTTGGGTCCACTGCATAAACCGGTATATTCAAAGATTCCAGCCTGTCCACAATATGCTTTGGGTTTCCATCCTTTATTGCTATACAAAGATCGGGCTGTAAAAAAATAATCCTCTCAAGATCAAGATGCACATATGATCCCACCTTTGGAAGCCCGGCAGCGGCAGGGGGGAAATTGCTGAACTGGGTTGCACCCTTTAACCTGTCTTGCCTGCCCAGGGCATAAACAATCTCCACAATATTTGGGGCAAGGGCCACAATACGCATGGGATTGTCGGGAACGGCTACGTGCCGCCCAAGCTGATCAACCATAGCTCTTTTTGCACACAGTCCTGTACCCGGCAATATGAGGCAGACCATGGTGAAAAGCAGTATTGAAGATCTATTTATAGTTGTTCTAAATTTCATCTTTTCAAGCCTGATTTGTTTCCAAAAGCAAAACCATACATAAAAATTTTATAAAACACAATGAGAAATAATATTTGCAATTAAATGTGGGTGTTATGCTGTCCGCCCGTTATCTTTCAACAACATAGTGACAAACCTCATTCCGCTTGACTAAAAAAATGGTTTGGGTTAAATTGTGGATATAAAAAACAAATCCTATGTTTTGACAATCTCATCCTAAATGGTAATGATTTCCCCCCGGACTGCGGGTCTTTTTTTGTTTCATATGGGGGAATCTGTAATAGTATAAATAAGGAGGAAAATTATGCGGGCAATTAAGCTGATTTTATGTGCTTTTTTTGTATTTGTACCGTTATTTCCAAATTATGTATATTGCAATGAGCAAGAAACACTGACCATTGAAAGTGTCTTTAAAATGTCTCTTGAAGAGCTGATGAATATTAAGGTGGTTACTCCGTCAAAAGCGAAAGGCACTTTAGAGAATGCGCCATCTTCAATAACTGTTTTTACAAGAGAAGAAATTAAAAGTATGGGCATTACAGATGTTTATGAACTACTCAATTATGTGCCTGGGTTTCAGGTTATCCGTGAAGTTTCTGATGGCAGTACAAAATCAATCCTTGTACGAGGTAGTAGTAAGGGAGACATAAACAACCATGTTTTGTTTCTTTTAAATGGGCAGCGCTTAAATGATGATCAAACAGGTGGTGTTACAGCGCGTACCCGTTTTTTAACCACAGGACACATTAAGCGGGTTGAAGTTATTCGAGGCCCGGGCTCTGCTATTTATGGTAGCAACGCATTTATGGGGGTTGTGAATATGATTACAGAAACCGAATTAACTGAAATAAGTATAAATACAGGCTCATTTGGACATAAATCCGCTTCCGCTATTACATCCACAGGTAATGCAGAATACAATTTTTCTCTATATGCTGATTTTTACTCTGATGAAGGAGAAGGTTATGATGTGGGAGTTGGTCATGATGTTTATGACCCTCAACAAGGAGAGAATATCTATACTACGTTTAAATTTAAAGAGTTTGAGTTAAATGCGTTCTATTATCAAAATACCTATGAAGATTTTTTTCAAGAAGGCAGACTCGGGAATAAAGTAAATCAGGATAAAACAAGAAAAATAGGAGTTGATACAAGCCATAATTGGAAAGTCTCAAAGAAATTAAAGCTTACTACGACACTTGCATATACAGAGGGTGAGCGGGAAATGATGTTAATCATGCGTCCTGCCGGAACAGATGTTGGCCAGGGGCCAATCCCGACGGATTGGCTTGGCGGCCCGTCCACTGAATATAGTGCGATGCAAATTTCTACTGATATGAACTATACTATAAATACTAATGATGCCCTCGCTGTCGGAATTATGTATAGATATTCAGGAAATGACGACGTTAAAGTTTTTACGAATTATGCAAATTTAAATGTAATTCCACATAGAATTGGACCCATTCCAGACTGGTATATAGGAGAGGTTGTTCCGATTTCTGCAGACATTACCGAGACACTTGAAGAGCACCTCAATATATGGGGGATTTATGCAGAATATAAAAAACAGTTAGGAGATGACCTGACCACTTTTTTAGGCGCCCGCTATGATGAGCACGATGATTTTGGAAGTACTACCAATCCGAGATGTGGGATTATTTATGATGCAACGTTCGATGCCATCTTTAAACTTCTTTATGGAAAGGCCTTTAGGGCCCCCACACTAAATGAACTTATACATGGCAATAATCCCGACCTGGAACCGGAAACCATAGAGACAATCGAGCTGGTTTATATACAGAAAATGGGTAAAATAATTAACACCTCCCTCACCTATTTTTACAATGATGTGAAGGATATAATTATAACATTGACAAGCGGCACAGATGAATGCGTTGAAAATGGGGGTGAAGCGGATATAAGAGGGATAGAATTTGAAGTGACTGCAACACCGGTTAAGGAGTTGTTGATGCGGTTCACATATACGCATATTTTCTCTGACATATCGCCAAATGCATTTGAAAAATATGGTTCAATTGTTTTGAACTATCATAAAGAAAATTGGAACTTTAACATAAATGGAATTTACCGTGATAAAATGGAAGCATTGCTGCAACAGCAAGGTTCCTACTTTCTTTTCAATACAAAATTTTCCTACCGGTTTACTAACAATTTGACGGCTAACTTTGCCATCAAAAATGTGTTTGATGAAGGCTATGATACATATGGTTTTCAGCTTCAACAGTTCAATTATGAAGTGCCGAATCGAGGCCGTGAGTGGAGGATAGGAGTAGAGGTTGATTTGTAATACTTAAGCAGTAAATTATAATACTATTATGCTTGAACTTGTTTTTAAAAAAAGAGCTGTTATTTTATCATTAAGCATTTTATGCTTGTGGAGTCCTGTTTTTGCACAAAGCGCCGAACGTCCTGAATACATGTTAAAATCAGCTTTTCTTGAAAAATTCACCCAGTTTACTGACTGGCCGGAAAACTCAGAGCTGTCTGATATTTCAAAACCTTTTGTGATTTCGGTTATTGGAGAAAACCCTTTTAAGGGAAGTTTAAAGCAAATGAGCCAGACCCGTAAAATAAAAAACAGAAAAGTAGAAATACGATATATATCGAGTACAAAAGAGATCTCCCCATGCCATATCCTGTTTGTTTCAGCATCAAACAAAGATGAAATACCTGCAATTCTTTTAGCAGTAAAAAACAAACCCGTACTCACTGTAAGTGAAGTTAAAGGGTTTGCAGAAAAAGGGGGCCATATTAATTTTTATTTCACAAAAAAAGGAACACTGCATTTTGAGATCAACGAAGCCATGGTCAGGGCATCAGGGTTGCGTATGCATC
>JAUXBD010000357.1 GCA_030619585.1 Desulfobacteraceae bacterium | reverse complement strand
ATCATGTCTTCTTTATCTGAGTCAAATCCTGCCCCGTCACACAAGGCAGTGCCTATGCCGGAGTCGATGAGCGCTTTTCGTAAAGGGGAGGCAGAGTTTCCAAGGAGAATCCTTTCAAGAAGTGTTAGAGCCAGAATCTCAAAAGAGTCTTTTATATCGGCAGTAAGCCATGCTATGCAGAACTGATATTTTTTTTTCACTTCTTCATCTTTCCCAAGAGGATAGTTGTATGACACTGTTTTCGGCTCTTTCCACCTTGGCTGGGCTGGGACCTTTGTTTTGGGATCAATGCGATCAAAATATTTTAGGACTTTTTCATGTATGAACTCAAGGTGATCTTCAAGGGGCAGGTCGCCGTATGTGTAGAAAAAGGAATTGCTCGGGTGGTAGTGCCTTTTGTGAAAAGTGAGTAGCTGATCATGGGTAAGGTCAGGTATTATTGCCGGATCTCCTCCTGAGTTAAAACTGTAAGTTGTTTCAGGATAAAGGGCATTTAATATGGAGCGAACCATCACCTGGTTGGGAGATGACATGGCGCCTTTCATTTCATTATATACAATTCCTTTATAAATCAGCTTATCTGCTTGGGTTTCAAGCCTGTGTCCTTCCTGTTTAAAACTCAGTTCGTTGAGGATGGGAAAAAATGTTGCGTCCAGGTACACATCCATGAGGTTGTAGTAGTCTTTTTTGTTTTGAGTGGAAAAAGGGTACATGGTCCAGTCTGAAGATGTAAAAGCGTTCATGAAAGTGTCCAGACTCCTTTTCAGCATGGAAAAAAAAGGGTCACGCACAGGGAATTTTTTTGAGCCGCATAAAACAGTGTGCTCCAGTATGTGGGCAACGCCTGTTGAATCGGTAGGTACTGTTTTAAAGGCAACGCCAAATGTATTTTCCCTGTCTTTGCTTGCTATGTGGATATGACGGGCACCTGTATTGGTATGCTCAAGTTCAAAAAAAGTTAGGCGATTTTCCTTTAGCTCATTTACCCGCTTTACGCAATATCCGCATATAGTGTCCCCACTTTTCACTTGTGGTGCAGTGGCGTTTTTCGATTCAGCCATAACAAATTAATCCTTTTTATTTCCACAGATCTTATAACGAAAATCTATTTTTCAATATAAATGCCCCGGCTCTTTCTTGTTATCTTTTCGAGTTTATTTAAACGAAAGATAATGTTGCGAAGCTTTTTATCATTAAAACCTGTCTTTGCCTGAATGTCATTAAAGCACACACCTTTGTTACTTGCCTTTACTACACCAAGCACCATATCTGAAGCAGTTAAACCATATCTGCCTGCGGGTCTTCCCCCTGCAGAGCCGTATGCCTTTCTGACAGATATTTGGGTGGACTTTTTAACAATCTTTTCAAGGCGGTCGAATTTTGTTATAAGCTTGTCAAAGTCCTTTCTGGTGGGGATATCATAGTTGCGCATGAAGAACTTTATCATTGCATCAAAACTTACTGTTTTACCTTTTCTCTTTGCCATAATAATCCTCCTGTATGCTTTATAAAGCGTGTTGGATAAAGCTTTCTCAGCACTAATTAGAGCTTTTTTACGGGCTTCTTATTGATGCTGGAATAACTGATAAGGTAAGAATGAGTCAGCAAAATGTAAATACTTAATAATTCAGGATAAGTCAAGAGAAAATAATAAATATGTACAATAGTTGCCTGAAAAGAATGAATTATTGAAAACAATATAGTTTCATGGTAGTTTGCATTTTAAGTGAAAATCAATAAGGAGAATTGCTGTCTTTTAAAATCCCTAATGCAACATACATTAAGATGACTAAAAAAAAAGCACAGAAGTTATGAGATCTCCAAGAAGGATTCTAAAAGAGGCAAATGTTTTCCCCATAAAGCAGTTGGGGCAGAATTTTTTGTCAGATCCTTTTGCTGCCGGAACCATTGTTGAGCGCTGTGCAATTTCAGATAAAGAGGTGGTCCTGGAGATAGGGGCGGGGCTTGGAGCCCTGACATTTTACCTGGCACAAAAAGCCCAAAAAGTTTATGCGGTTGAAAAGGACCTCCGGTTGGCAGGCCTTTTGGGAAACCAGCTTGAGAAAGAAAATGTCGATAATGTGATATTACTCAAAGAAAATATTCTGAACATTGATGTTTTGAAACTCTATGAAGAAAAGGAGAAAAAATTTGTTGTGGTTGGCAACCTGCCATACAACATCTCCTCCCAGATTCTTGTCTGGCTTATTAATTTCCGGGAGGTTATCGACAGGGCTGTTCTAATGTTTCAAAAAGAACTTGCACAAAGGATAATGTCAGGGCCGGGTTGCAAAGATTATGGAAGGCTTTCGGTAATGCTTCAGTACTGCTCTGATATCAAGAGAGTTGCCCGGGTAAAGGCCCATCAGTTTTACCCAAGACCCAAGGTGGATTCAGAGGTCCTTAAGGTGGATTTTAGCAAAACCATTTTGGATAAAGTTAAAGATGAAAAACTTTTTTTTTCGGTCATAAAGGCTGCATTCGGGAAAAGGCGAAAGACCCTGAAAAATGCCCTTGCCGGAAGCGAGCTTGATTTTGATGCAAACACTATATTGAATATACTGGCAAGTGCTGATATTGATCCTGTACGCCGCGCAGAAACTCTTACGGTGGCGGAGTTTGTAAGGCTTAGCAACAGGGTCACGGATTACAATTCCCAAGGTCGGGT
>JAUXBD010000313.1 GCA_030619585.1 Desulfobacteraceae bacterium | reverse complement strand
GTGATATGTTGGTCACAGCCTCCACTCTTTCGCAGTGTCCTGATATTTGGGATAGATGTACAATTTTATATAATTTAGCAACTCATGCACTTTATCACAAATATCAGGACACACTGCTAACTGATTATATTCATATCACCTGGAAGAAAATGATATAATCGTCTCGATTCACTCCTTAGATACGAATCGCCTCTGAAGGAATTAGGGCTTCGCTGTTGATAAGGGGTACGAAACTTGAGTTATAAACTAACCCGCGTACCCTGAAGCTTACTAATGCGTTTCCCTGTAAACGCTTCGGTCTTGCCACTACTGCCACAAAGCCGTATAACTCGGGGTCAGTGTAGTTCGCTACTCCTGCACCGTATGAATCTTTCATTCACTACACCTTACCGGTTTTAACCAACGCTCTCGAAACATCCCGGAACTACATCTGAATTTCTTATGAAAAGAGGCGGGGAGAAGGTCGGATTGGAGACTCGGAGATATTGTGTAAGGAAATGGAAGTGAGAGCTGTTTTAAATTTCGTTTTTTATTCCATACTGGTTTTTATAATCTATCCAGGAGGAGACAGGTTTTGTGTGCCATTTTTTACCATAAATAATATTATCTATGTATGGGAAAAAAAGCCTGGCAAGGTGTGAACGCGCGATAATCAACTTGACGATTCGATGCAGGAGGGTGTCCGGTCTGCTAAATGGACATATACCCATACATATGGAGCAGTCCGTACCGATTTTTGCCCAGTATTTAAAGCATGATTCTTCATTAAGTTTCCATCTTTTAATTCCATTTATATTTGTCTTCTCCCCTGTGGGAATTGATTTGGAAGGACAGGCTTCAGCGCATTTTAAACATCTTTTACAGAAATCTTCCGCACCCATATCAATGGGTTGATCAGGAACCAGGGGCATGTCTGTTGTAACCGCAAAGAGACGCACCCTGGGGCCGTATTTTTTTGCGATCAGGTACCCCTGACGGCCAAGTTCGCCCAACCCCGCGTCAACAGCCAGGGGAACCATAAGTTTTGTATAGTGGCGATGATGGTCGGCAACCGCCTTAAAACCCATGGCTGAAAACCAGTGCGCAAGTATTGTTGTAATATATGCTCCCTTTGCATATTTATGGCCACTTTCAACAATAGCAGGTGTATGTGGACCTGCACCGACCAGTTCATGGTCCATTTCCGTGGCAATGACAACAGCCCAGGGCAGTGAGGCATCCAATTCTTTTCCCCAGTCTTCCCAATTTTCAAAAAAAATTTCACCGCGATGAGAATAGGACCATAAAGAGTTCACTTTACAGATACCAACCAGTGACGCCCCAAGAAGTTTAGCGAACCCTTTAATAATCTCAGAGCCTTTCCGTGGGTCAATCAATTTGGATGCAGAGTCGGGAGCAGGGTGTGCCCCGAATTCCGGTTTTGCGTGCTTGGCAAGGTACATGGGAAATTGAAATCCGGCCATAACCATGGAATTGTTGGGACGATAGCAATTGTCGATAGATCCTGGTTTGCCAAGGGCATGCGTACCCATGGATCGCCGTTTCGCGTCTGCTTCTTCCTTTTCCGGATGTGCTCTGTAATAGCGTTTGTATATGTCCGAACCAGGTATCAGGCATCTATTGCGCGCGAAAACGATATCTCTTTCATCAATTTTTTTCGGTTTACCTGTTATAAAACCAAAAGAGCCTTTTAACGCCCTTTGGTTCTGTTTACACGGGATAAGACATAGAAGTCCAAAACCTGCCGTAAAACAGAAAATAACAGCAATATAGATCCTGAACCCGGGGATCAGAATGATCAAAACCAGTAAAACCAGTCCTGAAATTGCACCTGCCATACCGGTCATTGGAGCACGCTTCTCTTTTTCCCTGATCGATTCATACCAGAAGTAAAAAGAGGCGGCTATGATAAGGATATCAAATATTATTAGTAATGCAGCAAACATATAGTCATTTTCAATGATAGTGTTAAAATATTCAGTTAAACGAGGGGTCCGGGAGTTTTTACAAAATTAGACATATCATAGAGCAAGATATATAGTGCTTAAAATATGTTATTATTTCAAACATGGAGCATGTGCTTTTTTGCCACGTACGTGGTCGATATCTTAGATAAGATGTACATATTGCGCAGACTTCGAAAGAGAGCGTTTTGAAATTGGTTCTTAAGTTAGTCATTCACTGTATAGCGATTTCTTAATCACTGCCTTATTATACGCACCCATAATATCCCTGCGGGTCAGGACACCCGTCAGTTTCGTGGGATCATCCGGGGATACGACAGGGAGGATGGAAAAATCTTTAAAAGTGATCTTTTCCAGGGCATCATAAAGATTATCCTCCGTTGATATTGTAACAACATCCGAAGTTGCAATGTCTTTAGCCACCACCAGCCCCTTCAAGTCCTCATCAAATATTGCTTCATTATAATCAAAGAAGGAAAGGATACCTGTCAGTTTGTTTCCGTCACAGACAACCGGAAAGCTGTTATATTTGCTTTTAAAGACTATCTCAGCCAGCCTCTCCAGGCCTAAAGCCTCGGTAATAGTTTCCACTTCAGTATTCATCACTTCACTAACTTTGATTGATTTTAGTACATTGACCTCTTTCCCTTCCTCCAGATTTATTCCCCTCCGCAGCAATTTTAAAGTATAAATGGATTCTTTTAAAAACTGTCTGCCGACAATGTTGCTTATAACACATGTAATCATCAGTGGAAGGATAATTTTATAATCACCGGTCATTTCAAAAAGCATTAATAATGCTGTTAAAGGGCCGTGGGTGGTTGCACTGACGACTGCTCCCATACCAACAATACTGTATGCTCCCGGAGAAGCCGTTACCGAAGGGAAAAGGTTGTGAACCACTGTACCGAAAAAACCGCCTGCCATTGCACCCATAAAAAGCGACGGCGCAAAAATTCCGCCGGAGCCGCCGGAACCAATGGTAATCGATGTTGCCAGGATTTTACACATAACCAGAACAAGTAAAAGCCACCAGGCAAGATCCTGGCTAAGAGACAGATCGATGGCGCCATACCCCACGCCCAAAATTTGTGGGAAAAGAAGTCCAACTGT
>JAUXBD010000331.1 GCA_030619585.1 Desulfobacteraceae bacterium | reverse complement strand
TCACAGCATCCACATCCGACTCGGGGATTCCCACATTAACCTTTACTTTTTTTATTTGCAAAATCTGAGAGATCTTGGTTGACTTACTTAAATACTGGCCCTCTTCAATATCAATACGGTTTACAATGCCTGAAATACGAGCCCTTACCCGGCAGTTTTCAAGGTCCAGTTTTGCATTGTCCATTTCAGCCTTGTGGTTTTCTGCCTGTGCAACAGCATCGTCAAGCTGGGACGTTGTGGACAGTTCCTCCTTATGAAGTTCTGTCAAGCGTGTGCGTGACGCAAGGGCGGATTCATATAAAGCCTTTGCAGACGCGTAGTTGTTTTTATATTTTCTTGAATCTATGATCGCTATAATATCGCCCTTGTTTACCCTGTCTCCCTCTTTTACCGTTTTTGCAAGCACCTCGCCGCTTACCTCGGATAGAACGTCAAGTTTGATCCATGGATCCACTATGCCCGGCAGGTTGATACGGTCACGTATGGTTCTGGGGGTAAGCATCATGGTTACAACATTTTCACTTGGGCGGCCGGTGGTCTGCCGGTCCTTGTTTGCAGCAATATTTTTTTTAATGGTGTTTATATTGTTTTCAAGCTCCTGTCGTTCAATCTTGGTGAAGCTATCAAGAGGCATCTGGGTTATTGCCTGGGCCTGACGCTTTGACAGTCCAAACTGTTTCATAAGCTTTTGGGTTGCATCCTTTGAATTTTTTGATGACTGGAAAATGGTGATAAGATCGCCGACTTTATCTTGCTGGGTGGCAATCTTAATGCCTTCAAGAATGCGGACCTCTTTTTTCATTTTGTTGAGAAAGTTGCTTTTTGACTTTATTAAAAAGCCAAGGATCAGAATAACAATTAGAAGAATAATCAGTGGAATGGCCGCCCGGATATGTTTCAGCCACACTTTTCCGAAAGTTTCAAACCTCGTTAAACCATTAATGTTTTTCATTTTGTGCCTTTAATATTTCTTTAAGAAACGACCCTTTTACCCTCTTTAGTTTTATCTCGGCAAGCTTGTAGCTGTACCGGGCATTAACAAATTCCCTTTGAGTATCTTTCAGCATGGTGTTTGCGTCCACAACATCCAGGCTGTCTGAAAGCCCGTGCTTGAACTCTTTTGAAACCGCGTCAAAATGTTCCTGTGATGATCTTAGCTGGTCTGTGAGGGATTCAATGATGCTTTTTTGGGTAATAATATCTAAAAATGCCTCTTCAACTTCAAGGGATATCTGTTTTGACATTTTTTCAACATGAAGCTTTGCTATCCTGGAGCTGGCTTTTGCCTGCTTTACCTCGGCCTTTCTTAGACCACCGTCAAAAAAGATAAAGTTGAGATTAAATGCTATTGATAAGCTTTCGCTGTCATTGTCAAACTCTACCTCATATCCTGTATCGGTATCTGTTGACGTGGACGAGTAATCGGTATTTCTGTAAATACCTTCAATGGAAGCCTTGGGCCAGTATTCGCTTTTTGCCAGTTTTATATTTCGGTCACTGATCATGCTTTCCAACTCCCCGGATTTCAGTTCGGCCCTGGCTGCAAGAGCTTCTTTTTTTAACTCTTCCAGTTGAAATGCCTCCGGGCCATCGCCTGAGGGTACATTGATGTCCGGTTCTTCTATCTCAAAATTTTTGGGCAGACCAACAAGATTGATAAGAATTGCCCTTGAATTTCTCAGCATATTTTCGACCCTGACAAGGTCGGTTTTTGATTTAGAGAGCTCTGCGTCAGCCCTGAACAGATCCGTTTTTGTAATCTCTCCAAGCTTAAGCTTGGTCAAGACGGCTTTTTGATGAGTTTTCAGACGCTGGTTGTTTAGCCTTGCAATTTTCAGATTCTGGTTGAGGGCTGCTATGACAAAGTATGCTGCAGTTACCTGGTACAGGTATTCCTCCTTTACAGCTTTTAAATCATACTCATTTTTTTTGATTTTATCTTTTGCCATTCGATAAACTATAAGTTCTCTGCCGTTTAAGGAGAAGTTATAGTCAAACTTTGCCCCGTATGATGTTGAGTCAGGTTCATACAGGTTCGGTTCATCATATGTAGTATTGTTTCCAAATGCGGTGAACTGTGGGTAAAGAACGGCAATTGCCCGGGACTTGTCTTTTTGGGCAATGAAAAGATTCTCACCGGCTATTTTGATCTGCTCAGAGTTTTTTTGCGCAATTATGTACAGATCTTCCAGTGTATATCTTCCTTCCGGACCTGTGCCGGCAGTATCTTCCATTGCTGAAAGATTCGTACATAAAAGCAGTGCGATAAGAAAAGATAAAAGAGCAGAAAACATTGCTTCCGGTTTGATCGTAAATATATTAAAAGGTCTCATCTTTGCCGCCTGTTTAATTTTGTTTCCGGACTGACTGGATAAGGTTTTGCATGTAAAAATCCACTTGCATTTTATAATGGGAGGTTTTTTTGGCAACCATGCTATACAGTCCTATCCCTTCAAGAAATGCAATCAGGTTGATTGCTATTTTCTCAGAATCCCTTGCGATTATGGGGCTGAAAACTCCTTTGGAAACGCCGTCAAGTATTATATCAATAACTATGGAACGTATCCTGTCACCGAGGGATTTAAGAAGATGGTGATGGTTATAAAACGCCCCCCCTTCCATAAAGGTCTGTTGAAGTATCTCGATATACAGTCTGCTTGAGTCGGTCTCTTTTGAGCCATATGAGTCGAAGAGATCCATGTTTCGATTTACAAAGGCATGCAGACGTTCAACCGGGTCGTCAATCCCTTGCAAAATTTCCAATATCTGTGTTTCAACTTCCCCAATCCATTCTTCAATGGCGGCAACAAAGATACCAAGTCGGAGGCCAAGCG
>JAUXBD010000198.1 GCA_030619585.1 Desulfobacteraceae bacterium | reverse complement strand
GCACTTACTTGAAGCACAGGGCGGTATCCTTTCTGTTGCACTTTCCTTCGCGTCACCACGAGTCCACGTTATGGAGCACCCTGCCCTTTGGTGTTCGGACTTTCCTCCAGATCATTTGGCAATCAAATAATCCAGCGACCGTCCAGCCTACTCCAACCGTTTTTTTTCACATATTACCTTGTTATATTTCTACCTCAAACGCACTCCGCCATGAGCGGGGCATCCTAAGAATTACTATCCACCGGCTCCATTGTAATAAATAATCCTGTAACAGTGGGGACAAAAATTCAATTCATCACAACGATGAAGCTCATTATACATCTGCGGAGGAATATTCATATAGCAAGCCTGGCACACAGCGTTCTTTACAGCAGTTATAGTTATGCCTTTTGTTTGTTTCTGTACTTTTTTATATATCTCCAGCAATTCAGGTGCAATCTGTTCTGATATCTTATTCCAATCAGTTTCAAATAGACTAAGCTTTTTCTCCTCGGCTTCACTTTCCTTTATTACCAAATCTTTTTCACTTTCTATCTCATCTTTTAGTTGTGAGTATTCTGTCTTCCTGTCTGAAAGGAGTTTCTCGTCCGCGTCTGTTCGATCCAAGGATGCAAGCATCTCGTCTTCGATTTGGGAATTTTTGTTCTTGAACTCCCCAATCTCTTTTAATATTGCCTGATACTCTTTGTTTGTCTTAACCGCCACAAGCTTCTCTTGGCTTTTGGATATCATGTCAAGATGCATTTGCACATCTGATTCGTTTTCCCTGTAGTTTATCTTTTGCTCAGTTACAATTGCCTCTTGATCCTCCACAAGTTGTTCGAATTCCCTAAGCTTTGTATCCAGGACATCGAGCTTTTTAGGAACCTCATTTAAAGCTACTTTAATCCTGTTTGCTTCAGTTTCAACCCCCTGAAGTTTTACAAGTACGTCTATATCATCTCTCGTAATACTATGCATATCTCTTCCTTTAATTGTGAATTTCCTTACAATTTATATCATATATCTACAAACGGATCTTTTTCAAAATCATATGCACCCACGTTTACGTTTAACATGGCGTAAGACAAAGCTTCCTGCAGTTTTCCGGCAAGCACATCAACTATCAAGTGCTCTGAATTAAAATGTCCTATGTCAATTAATCCCAGGCCTGCATCTTTAGCAGCCAGTGCATCGTGATATCCCAGGTCACCGCTTATATAAGCCTGGGCTCCTGAAAACAAAAAATCTTCCATAAGACTTGAACCGCTTCCAGTGCATATGGCAACCCTTTTAACGTCCAGCTCAGGTTTACCTGCAACTTTGACCGACTGAATCCCCAACTTCTTTTTGATCAACCGTGCTAGGGAGATAAGTTTTTCTGCTTTATCAAGTTCTCCCACGCGGCCTATCCCTTGTCCTAATTTACTATCCGGGTAGCCATTTACAAGTGGATACATATCATAAGCCATTGTCTCCTTCTGCTCGTTAACACCTTTAAAATGCTCAAGTTTTTTGACTCCGATCTTTTCCGCCAGAACATCATTCAAACCACCTGCTACAATATCCAGGTTGGTATGTGCAACAAACAATGCCATTTTATGTAAAGTTGCCATCTGAATAACCGAACCGACAGGAGTGCCAAAATCGATACGCTCCATGGGCTTAAAGATCAATGGATGATGGGTGATTAGGATATCCGCATTATCTTTACAAGCCTGGGCTACCACATCATTAGATGGGTTCAGCGCTACCCGGACAGTTTTTACCGGCCAGTCATGTTGTCCGATCTGCAACCCCACATTGTCCCAATTTTCTGCCAGGGCCATGGGTGCAAAGCCTTCCATCACCTTTATAATATCAGTTATTCTTGCTACGGTCATAAAATACACATAAAAAAAGGCGTGGTATTTAATACCACGCCTTTATCATTAGTCATTTGGCTTAAAGCCAATTAGGACAAAAGTCCGGTTATGATAAAACAGATTCTCCATATTTTGAACTCAGTTTACGGATTCTTCCCTTTTTTAAGTATGGGCCCACCTGGATTCGAACCAGGGACCGACCGGTTATGAGCCGGTGGCTCTGCCAGACTGAGCTATGGGCCCTTAAAAAAATATAAACTTTCAATTGCAAACAACAGATCTTAAATATAAAACATGATTTTCTAACTTCTCGAAACTTTTTTGTCAAGAAAACATTATCTTTTGGGTGTAATTAAAAGTGTCGGGTGACAAAATGAATTGGTTCTCTTTCGAAATTTTTATTTGCCACAAAGGCACCAAGACACCAAGGTTTTCTTTGTGTCTTAGTGCCTTTGTGGCTAAATTAAATATCCAACGATTTTAATTGCCCCCTTATCTTTTTGTTACGTTTCAATAAAGCTTTTCAATTTTTTACTTCTTGTGTGATGTCTCAGTTTTCTCAAGGCTTTGGCCTCTATCTGTCTAATCCGTTCACGGGTTACGGCAAAATCTTTGCCTACCTCTTCAAGTGTATGATCTGCCTTTTCTCCAATTCCAAACCGCATGCGCAGGACCTTCTCTTCCCGGGGAGTTAAAGTTGCAAGGACCTTTCTTGTCTGTTCAGCCAGATTCATGTTTACAGCTGCATCTGACGGCAACATGAACTTTTTATCCTCAATGAAATCGCCGAGATGGCTGTCCTCCTCCTCCCCTATGGGGGTTTCAAGAGAAATAGGTTCCCGTGCAATCTTTAAAACCCTTCTCACCTTATCCAGAGGAATCTCCATTTTTTCAGCAATCTCTTCAGGAGATGGCTCACGTCCGAGTTCCTGCACCAGGTACCTTGATGTACGTATCAGTTTGTTTATGGTCTCGATCATATGTACGGGAATTCGGATAGTTCTTGCCTGATCAGCAATGGCCCTGGTTATTGCCTGGCGTATCCACCATGTGGCATATGTACTGAATTTATACCCACGTCGATATTCAAATTTATCCACTGCCTTCATGAGCCCTATATTGCCCTCCTGTATAAGGTCAAGGAACTGAAGACCACGGTTAGTATATTTTTTAGCAATACTTACCACCAAACGCAGGTTTGCCTTTATTAACTCCCTTTTAGCAAGTTTAGTCTTAACTCTTCCCGCATCAACACTTGCCATAATCCTTTTCAAGATGCGGCTGTTTGCCTTTATAGTAACGACTCTACCATCTATCTGATTCTGTATATTGTTAAAATCGGCGAAAAGATCTGCCAGCTCTTCATTTGACAAATTCGAGCGTTTATCTGCCCATTTTACAAATTGATCCTTTTCCGCTAATTTGTCGCGAAATCCTGTTACAGATGCGCCAAAAACATCAGCACACTTAAGGGTAACATTGTTCATGGTATCGAACCAGTTAATCTGCCCCTTTATCTTTGCTTCAATCTTGTCTATTACACCCCCCTCAAAACGCCAGTTCTTCAGGAGATCAAATATTTTGTTTGTCCTCCGGTTTATAGATCGCCTGCATTTCCTCTGCTCTTCCTGATCTATATCCGTCAGAAATATCTTTTCCCTGAAGCCTTGGTTTTCTTCATCAAGTTCCTTTATGGAGCGTATAGTAGTAAGAAAATTTTCTATCTGGAGAACTTCATCAACATATGTATCTCCTTCATCAACATCTCGAAGTACATGTTTTGGTCTGAGCTTTCCCTTTTCAATGTTGTGACCCATTGCGATAATGCTATCCACACCTATGGTGGCCTCAAGCATTGCCCTTATCACTTCCTGTTCCCCTACTTCTATTTTCTTTGCAATTCTGACCTCACCTTCTCTGCTTAAAAGGGTGACCAGGCCCATCTCTCTCAGATACATCTTTACCGGGTCTGTAACACTGCCAAAATCGGACATAGAAACAGCTTTATCTTTTACAGAAGTGACTTTTTTCTTCTTTTCTATTTTCTTGTCACCTTTGCTATTTTTGTTGTCCTTATCCACAATTTTAATATCTAAGTTATCAAGCATCATAAGCGTATCATCAATCCTATCCGATGAAAGCATCTCTTCAGGAAGAGCCTTATTTATTTCATCAAATGTAAGTTCCCCTTTTTTCTTTCCCTTTGTAATAAGTTTCTTTAAATATGCTTTATTGACTTTCTCTAAATGCTTTTTGGCTTTTAGGGATTCAGGTTTAGTTACTTTTACTTTCTTCTCTGAGGCCTTTTTCTTCTTTGTCGCCTGGCTGATCGTCTTTTCTGAGATCTTTTTCTTCTTTACCCCTTGACCGGACTTCTTTTCTGAGGTCTTTTCCTTCTTTGCCCCTTGACCGGACTTCTTTTCTGAGACCTTTTTCTTCTTTACCCCTTGACCGGACTTCTTTTCTGAGATCTCTTTCTTCTTTACCCCTTGACCGGACTTCTTTTCTGAGATCTCTTTCTTCTTTACCCCTTGACCGGACTTCTTTTCTGAGATCTCTTT
>JAUXBD010000166.1 GCA_030619585.1 Desulfobacteraceae bacterium | reverse complement strand
TTTATTCTTGCAATCTCTATTTTAAACATATCCCCCCTTTGGCCATAGCTTTCAAACATATCAAAGCTTGAACATGCAGGAGACAAAATAACCGAGTCACCCGGATCAGCCATATCGTGTGCAATGGATGCGGCCTGTTTCATTGAGTCCACCTGCCTTACTGTCGTAAAATCTCCAAAAGCGTCCGTTATCTTCTTTCTGGCCTCGCCCATAACGACCAGGCTTTTTACATGTTTTGTTATCAGGCTGCCAAGTACGCCATAGTCGCCGCCTTTGTCACGCCCGCCCATGATAAGAATTACAGGGCTGTCAAAAGTTTCAAGGGCTCTTGCAACTGCACCCACATTTGTTGCTTTTGAATCGTCGAAATACCGGACACCATCAATTGTGTCCACATATTCAAGTCTATAGGGAAGCCCATTAAATTTGTCCATGACAGATTGCGCACCTTCGTAGGTTGCACCTACAGCCATTGCTGCAAGAGTCGCTGCGGCAGCATTTTCACGGTTGTGCCTTCCCATCAGACCTTTAGCGTTCACATGCAGAACCTTGCTTTTGACGTTTTGAATAAATATTTTACTGTTGTTTACAAAAGCACCTTTTTCGGTTTTAGAAGATGAATTGAAAAACAGTTTTCTGCTTTTAATATTTTTGCTGACCATACCGGCATAAGGATCCAGACCGTTTATCACTGCGGTGTCGGTTTTATCCTGGTTTTCAAAAATCCTGGCCTTGCTTAGAGCATAAGCCTTAAAATCAGTATAACGATCAAGATGATCTTCAGTTATGTTCAAAAGCACCGAAACCTTGGGTTTAAAACTGTCTATTGTATCAAGCTGAAAACTGCTGACTTCCGCCACAACCACATCTGCTTTTGAAGAATCGTCAGCATAATCGATTAAAGGATTGCCTATATTACCGCCCACATATACTTTTAGCCCCGAGTGCTCCAGTATCTCTCCTATAAGCCTTGTGGTTGTGGTTTTGCCGTTTGTTCCTGTCACTGCGACTATGGGCTCTTGTATGAAAATAGATGCAAGTTCCATCTCCCCTATCACTCTTACGCCTTTTGCCAGAGCTTTTTTCACCGGTGGTATGGTGTGGGGCACACCAGGGCTGAGCACAATAAGATCTGCGGATTCAAACAATTGATCACCATGGCCGCCAAAGTAAGTGACGACCCCCATTTTACTTACAATATGGGCGACTTCTCCCAGATCTTCTTTAAGTGCCATGTCGGTTGCAGTCACGCATGCGCCTCTTTTTTTCAAAAACCGGCATACGGAAATGCCTGATCTTCCAAGACCCACAACGAGGATATTTTTGTCTTTAAGCTCCATAATTTAAGTCAGCTTCGATCATCTTATTTTCAGTGTGCTCATTGAAATAAGAGCAAGGGCAATCGCAATTATCCAGAACCTGACAATCACCTTGGGCTCCGGCCAGCCCTTTAGCTCAAAATGGTGGTGAAGGGGCGCCATTTTAAAAATCCTTCTGCCGTTTGTAACCTTAAAAAAACCAACTTGAAAAATAACGGAAAGGGCCTCTATCACAAAAAGCCCACCGACCAGAACAAGGAGTACCTCCTGCTTTGTTATTACAGCCACCGTACCTAAGATGGCTCCCAGGGGCAAAGATCCCACATCCCCCATAAAAATCTGTGCAGGATAAGTGTTGAACCACAGAAAACCAAGAGAGGCCCCGGCCAGAGCTCCGCACAAGACCGTTATCTCACCGCCTCCTTTGACATAAGTGATCTGCAAATACTCGGCAATCTTTGCATGGCCTCCAACATATGCAAAAATCATATATGTAACCGATGCGATTAAGACCGGTCCAATGGCAAGGCCGTCAAGGCCGTCCGTCAGATTAACTGCGTTGGATGTTCCCACGATAACTAAAGCGGCAAAAAAGATATAAAAGACACCAAGATCCGGCTTTATATTTTTAAAAAACGGGATTGTCACATGTGTGTCAAACTCGGGCGATATGTAACAAAGAAAACCGGCTAAAACAGCTATAACTGTCTGCATTGCGAACTTGCTTTTTACGCTTAAGCCCTTGCTTTGTTTCTTAACCTGCATAAGGTAATCATCTATAAAACCGATAACAGCATAACTTACCGCAACCATAAGCACTATCCATATATAATAATTGGACAGATCAGTCCAAATTAGTGTGGTTATTATGACTGAAAAGACAATCAGAATACCGCCCATTGTGGGTGTGCCGGCTTTATCAAAATGACTTTCCGGGCCCTGTTGCCTAATATACTGTCCCACCTGCATTTTAGTGAGCTTTCTGATGACCCAGGGACCTAATAGAAAACAGATTAAAAATGCAGTAAGACTGCAATATATGGTTCTAAATGTAATATACCTAAATACGTTTAAAAACGATATCTGGGTATGAAGCGGATAGAGTAAATGATAAAACATAAATAAATATCACCTTTGCGTTGCAGGATATAATTATTAAGACCATATCCTTTTGTTCATTTTTCAAACATAGGCGTGTCTGTGCTCAACACCAGGTGGAGATTGCATCTCTTTTCTCCTGTCAGGAACACTCCTGCGATCCCTACCTGATCGTCTTTCAGGGCCTGACCGTCTTTCGGGAATATGGCTTGTATATAAATACTTCCTTCTTTCAGTTCCAAAACGCCTGCCTCCGTTATCTTTTATTGATGTCATAGTTACCTTAGAAACTGTGGCGAAAATATATCCTTATTAATAGCCATTTAAGATTTGTTTATACCCCCATTATTCCCAGCTTTTTAATTCTTCAACTATCTTTTCCATCCCCATGGCCCTTGAGCCTTTCACAAGAACCCAGTCACCCGGTTTTAAATTATCTTTGAGGTCTTCAATGATCTGTGATTTTGTCCCGGTTATGATATCATTTACCCTCATCTTTTTGGCCATGGCTCCTTTGGCAACTGCTCCTGCAAAATCACCTGAAGCGTAAAGCCTTGCGATTTTTAACTCCGCAGATAACTTTCCTGTTTTTTCATGTAATGATTCAGCTTGTCTCCCAAGTTCAAACATGTCGCCTACAATTAATATTCCTCTATTTTCACCTTTTAACGACACTAACGATTTAACTGCAGCTTCCATTGAAACCGGATTTGCATTGTAAGTGTCGTCAATTACATGGACTCCTTGCTTTGTTTCACACAGGTTCATCCTTCCTTTGATAGGTTTAAACTCCTCAATGCCTTTTTTAATCTCTTTAGCTGAAAATCCAATCCAACATCCTGTGGCAGCTGCTGCCAAAGCATTTGAAACCATGAAACTGCCCGGAGTTTGCAAATCAACTTGAACTGTTTCTTTTGGCAGATTTAACGTAAAGGTGTTTCCCACATCTTTCCCCACAACCGAAGTGGCGCGTATCATAGCCTTTTGGGACAGCCCGAACAAAATAGTCTTTGGGGGTCTTTTTTCTGCCAGGCCCAGCACCATTGGATCGTCGGCATTGAGTATTGCTATGCTATCCGGGTTCATATTATCGATAAGTTCACCTTTTGCATTCTTAACACCCTCAACCGAACCTAAACCCTCCAGGTGGGCAGGACCAACATTTGTTATAATACCGATATCAGGCCTGCATATCTTAGTGAGCCTTCCGATTTCGCCGGGGCTGTTCATGCCAAGCTCCAGCACAACCCATCTATGCCTATGGCCCAAATTAAGCAGGGTTAACGGAAGTCCTATCTCATTGTTGAGATTCCCCTTTGTTGATAAAGTATCAAATCTTTGCTCCAAGATCCTGGCTGCCATCTCCCTGGTTGTTGTTTTCCCGTTTGATCCTGTTATTGCTATTACAGAGACATTAGCGCGCTTTCTCTGAAAAGACGCAAGATCTCCAAGTGCCTTTGTTGTGTCTTTAACAGCTATGCATGTAAATTTTCTTTTCTTACTTTTATAAAAAGCCAAGTCGTTATAAGAAGGTATATCCGGCACCTTTTTACTTTCCACAACAAAACAACCGATCCCCTTTTTTGCCAGATCCCCGATAAAACTGTGGCCATCGTAATTTTGCCCTTTTATGGCAACAAACAGTTCACTTTCACCAATATTTCTAGAATCAATGGAGACGCCGCTAAAAGAGGCGCTTTCACCCCTGCATAAAAGCTCTCCTTTTGTTGCCTTAGTTAAATCATCTATTGTCCACAAAATGGGCATATTCATGTAATCATACCACTAATGTTTCCGTCTCAAGCGTTGCCATAAAATTCTGCGCTTCTCTTACATCGTTAAATTCAAATTTTTGTTTCCCAATAATCTGGTATGTCTCATGCCCTTTGCCTGCTATAAGCACAGCATCGCAAGAATTTGATACACTTATGCCCAGCCTTAAAGCTTTTCTCCGGTCAGGTTCCACCACAAACCCTTTTGCGCTGAAACCTTTTTTTAGGCCGGATGCTTTGTACTCATTTGAAATCACTTTTCTCGTGCCTGAAACGATCTGTTCAATAATTTGAACCGGTTCTTCCGTACGGGGATTGTCCGAGGTGATAACACTCAGGTCTGAAAACCTTGCGCTGATCTCACCCATTAAAGGACGTTTTGTTTTGTCCCTGTCACCCCCGCAGCCAAACACGCATATTACTCTTTCTTTGGTTATGGATTTTAGAGTCAAAAGGACGTTCTCAAGGGCATCAGGAGTATGAGCGTAATCCACAAACACAGACCTGCCTATATTATTGCTAACTGTTTGAAGACGCCCCGGAACACCTTCAAACTCTAAGATACCTGATTTAATTGCAGCATCCTTTATACCAAGGGCATTTGCAGCTCCGATTGCTGATAAAATATTTTCAAGGTTGTGCTTTCCCACAAGGGGGGACTTGAACGTAAACTCAGATTCAGGCATCAAAACCGTACTTTTAATCC
>JAUXBD010000316.1 GCA_030619585.1 Desulfobacteraceae bacterium | reverse complement strand
ACCGCTTGGCCTCCCGACTTAAACTTCCCCTTCTTGATGCTGTAGGAAATGTTGCAGCCAAGATAAAGTCCACTGATCCTGCATCTGAAAACTTTGAACCTGCCCTTGTCAAGCAGGATTATATGGTAAAGACCGCAAAGAATATTCTGCTTTTAACCGTGGATACTGTGGCTAAAAAACTTTTGGAAACCATCCAGGACCAGCAGGAAGTGATCGCTCTTCTGGCAGACATGATAATTGAGATATTTGTAATGGAGAGCGGTCTTATAAGGGCTAAAAAATTTATGGAAAAAAAAGGAGAAGAAAAAGCCCGGTTGTATACGGCAGCTGCCAGTTTATACATTGCTGATACTATGCCCAAGATAGTTGTCTGGGCAAAACAGGTGTTTGCCTTTGCTGAAAAGGGTGACGAATTTGCTGCACACATTGAAGATATTGACAGAATCACCAGGTACGAACCTGATAACACGATCAACTTAAAGCGTGTTATCGCAGATAGTGTTGTAAGGACAAAACGGTATCCATATTAGTAGATAACCAACTTCAAACAATTTGCACTGTTACCCTGGGATTGCCCCGTTTTTTTCTTGACGAACATGGTTTTGTCTATTAATATACCCAATTCTTTGAAAGTATTATCAGGTATATGTTTTTATCTGGTGTGAAGAAAAAAGTTAAAGATGTTGACGTGTTGGAGGGCCAGAGCTTGCCCTTTAAAAAAAATTGCATTGCTAAAAGTAAATTAAGAAAAAGGAATAAGAAAAAATGATTTCAATAGTTGCGCCTGCAAGTTACAAACTGTTTGGTTTTTTCCCTACTATAATATTTTCACTTATTATACCAATTGTGGGAATTGCTGTTTTTACCTATATTATGGCAAAACGCATTGTACCGCTTATGAAATCAGCTCCGGACAGCCGTCTAGACAGTATCCCGATGAGGATTTTCAACCTTATTAAGATAGGTATCGGACAGTACCGTCATCCAAGATACATGACGGCCGGAGTTCTGCATATTATCATATTTTTTGGTTTTCTAATACTCACCATACGATCCTCCTCTCTTGTATTGATAGGCCTGGATGAACATTTTGTGGTGCCGTTTTTTGGCGGCATTTTGGGAGATGTCTACAATGTTTTAAAGGATATTGCGGCAACGGCTGTTTTTTTCGCTTGCGCTGTGGCAGCATACCGAAGAGGGATTGTCAAACCTGAAAGATATGCTGTGCCTGAAAAGTACGGACATGATCATACAAAAGAGGCTGTATTTGTTTTGGGCATTATCATGACCCTGATGGTCTCGGAAAGTATGTTTGAGGCTGTAGTAATTGCAGGCGGACATGAGTCTTTTCTGGTGCCTTTTACCCTTACCTGGGTTTTTAGCCTGATTTTGAGTTCCGCGTCCCATAATATTCTCCAGTTTCTCCATATAATCAGTTACTACATACATGATCTAACTTTCTTCTTTTTCCTATGCTTTTTGCCCCTTGGAAAACACTTTCATGTTATAACATCCCTTCCAAACACTTTTTCCATGCGTATAAAAAAGGGCAATATAAAGCCTGTGCAGCATGGTGTTTCAGAAGAAAAGCTTGATGATCTTGAATCTTTTGGTGTTAAAAAACTTGAAGATTTTACATGGAAACATATTCTGGATTTCTATTCATGTGCAGATTGCGGAAGATGTTCAGACAATTGTCCGGCAAATGCATCAGGAAGACCCCTTTCACCCCGGTTTATTACAATAAAGGCCCGTGATCTTATATTTAAGAACTACCCGTTAAAGGGGGATCTTCTCAAAAGCGAGCCGCTTATGGGTGATATCTATGAAGATGATGAGATCTGGTCTTGTACAACATGCGGCGCGTGTGAACAGGAATGCCCCTTAGGGATTGAATACATAGACAAGATAGTTGACTTGAGAAGGGGTATGGTTGATGAGGGCGAAGTTCCCCAGTCCCTGCAAAAGCCCCTTAAGGCACTTGAAAAACGTGGAAATCCATGGGGCAAGATGGAGAAAAAACGTGCCGAATGGACAAAGGACGAGGAGTTTGCAAGCCAGTGCAGCGTAAAACTGTTAGAAAAAGGGGAAGAGGCAGAGACTCTCTATTTTGTTGACAGTATATCATCATATGATGACAGAATGCAGGAGATTGCACGGGCAACTGCAATAATTCTCACAGCTGCAGGAATCGATTTCGGAATACTCGGAAAAGATGAAAAGGACAGTGGAAACGAGGTTATAAGGTTTGGAGAAGAGATGCTGTTCCAGAACCTAAAGGCCCAGAATATTGATGCTATCCTTGAGTCCGGTGTAAAAAATATTGTGACCGCAGATCCCCATGCTTTTAACGCGCTTAAAAACGATTACAATGGCCTGCCCCCGATTGAACATATAAGCCAGGTGATTGTAAAAAGCATAAATGCCGGTAAACTAAGCTTGATCGGTGTAAATGGTGACGAAGGAAAGGTTTACACCTATCATGATCCCTGCTACCTGGGCAGGCACAACGACCTTTATGAAGATCCCAGGCAGGCTATTGATGCAATTCCCGGTATAAAAAGAGTTGATATGGAAAAGAGCCGCGACCGCTCATTTTGCTGTGGCGGCGGCGGATTGATGCTTTTTTATGAGCCTGAAGAGGAGACAAGAATGGGTGTGCTCAGGGTTCAGATGGCAAATGAGGCAGGGGCAAATGTCATTGTTACCGCATGTCCTTTCTGCCTTGTAAATATGGAGGATTCCATAAAGGTTGCAGGGCTGGAGGGCAAGATAGAGGCCATAGACCTATCTGAGCTGGTTGCCCAGCATATAGGCTAATAGATATTGGTATACCAAAGAGTTTTGGTTTAACATAAAACTTTTCATCTATTGAAAACAGATAAATTGGGAGGATTAATATGGAGATTCTGGTATGTGTTAAAAGGGTTCCAGATACCGAGGAAAACGAGATCGAGGTCAAAGGAAGTGATATCAAGCGTGATGACCTTGTGTATTCGGTAAATGAGTGGGACAATTATGCGGTTGAAGAAGCGATT
>JAUXBD010000093.1 GCA_030619585.1 Desulfobacteraceae bacterium | reverse complement strand
CAAAACAGCTTCTTTTAAAGCGGCAAACTCCTCTTGAAGGCTATTGATATCAAAACTTACAGGGGCCGTCCCCCTGCCCACAAAAACGCCCAGCACAAACATCCAGGCAGAAACAAAAAAAAACAGACAGGTCCACCCGAAAATCCCTTTAAGTGTTAATTCCACCATGGGCTTTTTGTTGGCCGGCGGATTTTTACTTTTTTGCTTACTTGTTTGCATCAAGCTTGATCACATCTTTTCCGGTGCGGATACGCCCAGCAGGAAAAGACCGTTTTTAATGACTTTCTGTACTGCCAGAACAAGGTAGAGCCGGCCTTGAGTTAAAACAATATCGTCTGTGAGAACCTTATGCTTGTTGTAGTAGGTGTGAAAAGAGGATGCAAGACCCATTAAGTAAAAAGTCAAACGGTGAGGCTCCATAAATCTTGCACAGTTTACAACAACTTCAGGAAACCGTGACATGTTTTTCATCAGCCGGATATCCTCCGGCTCTTTTAACATTAAAAGGGCCTTTTCGTCCCGAGTTACATCTTTAATCCCTTTTTCCTTTTCGGCTTTTCGTAAGATGCTGGATATCCTGGCATGAACATACTGAACATAATAAACAGGGTTGTCGTTTGTTTTTTTCTTGGCCAGTTCAAGGTCAAAATCCAAAGGGCTTTCATGGTGACGGGTTAAAAAGATAAATCGCGCCGCATCTTTGTCCACTTCACCTATTACCTCTTGCAGGGTATCAAAGGTGCCGGACCTTGTTGACATGGCCACGGGAACCCCATCCCTTAACAGGTTGACAAGTTGAATAAGGGTCACTTTAAACCTGTCTTTATCAAAACCCGAAGCCTCTATTGAAGCCGCAATGCGTGGAATATATCCGTGATGATCAGCGCCCCATATATCAACAACCTCATCAAAACCCCGGTCAAACTTATCCTGGTGATATGCAATATCTGAAGCAAAATATGTTGTAAGACCGTTTGATCTTTTAACAACCCGGTCCTTTTCATCACCAAAGTCACTGGTTTTAAACCAAAGGGCACCGTCTTTTCTATATATAATTCTTTTTTCTTTAAAATTGTCTATTACAGAATCAACCTTGCCGGAATCATACAGGGTCTGCTCACTGTACCAGTTATCAAATTTTACTCCAAAGGAATCAAGGTCCTTTTTTATCCCGCCAAGTATCTTTGATGATGCAAAACGCGCACAGTATAAAATTGCTTCCTCCTGGTCTTTACCAAGAAGATCCTTACCCTTTTCCTCTTTTACCTGCTTTGCAATATCTCTTATATACTCTCCCTGGTAACACTCTTCGGGAAACTCGATATCTTCTTTCCAACACTCTTTGTATCGCAGAAAAACAGATAGTCCCAGTGTTTTTATCTGCCTTCCTGAATCATTTACATAGTACTCTTTTGTAACATCATAACCACAAAAAGAGAGAATTCTTGCAAGGCTGTCACCCACAGCAGCTCCGCGTCCGTGTCCCACGTGTAAGGGGCCGGTTGGATTTGCACTTACAAACTCCACCTGTATCTTTTTTCCCCTTCCCAGGTCACATGCACCGAACTTTGATTCCTCCTCGTGGACCTTGCTTAAAACAGGCAACCATGATGCTCCTTTAAGGAAAAAATTGATGAAGCCCGGCCCTGCGATCCGGGTGTTTTCAAGAATATTGTCCGGGTCATCCAGATGCGTAAGGATTGCTTCGGCAATTTTTCTAGGGGCCATTTTCTGGGTGGACGCCATAACCATGGCGATGTTTGTGGAATAATCACCATGGGCTTCCGCCTTTGGCTCTTCAAGCTCAACATCGGAAAATTTGTTTGAGGGAAGCGATCCCTTATCAAAGGCACTTTTGGCAGCCCTGATGATCAGGTCTTTAATTTTTTGTTTCATGAATAGATATTGTAAGCTATATAGCCTTATTTAATCTTGTCAACAGGATCTACAACTTCGTCATCATCAGGATCTACACCGACCTTAGGCAAAATAGCGGCCACTTGATCCGGAACATCAATCTCGTCATCTTCAAGCAAAGCATCAATCTCTGCAGGGGTCTCACTTTCTGCAATCACAGCTTTAGCGACAGGCTTGACAATTGTAAGTAAATCGATGTCATTAAACAACACTTCAACAGATTCTTTGTCCTCTGCCCCATAGAGGTCTGCAATACCGTCTGCTATTTTTTCAGCACAAACGCGATTCGGATAAAAATTTAAAGTCCTTAATGCCAACACCAACTCTTCTTGATCTGTTTCCATGGCCGATACAATGATGTCACCATCATATTTCTCCTCATACACAACAGAAAAAATCCCTTTCTCCAACTCGGCAAGCTCTTTTATTACCAACCCACTGTCTTGACTGTTTTTTAAAAGTAAATATTTTTGCTTCATTTTTATCTCCTTATCAATCTTGACACTTCATAGATGTTTGCTCTTTTAATATATCTACCGATCCTGTGCACAATTTCATATAAATTCCTTTTAATAATAAACAAATCCCCTTCCTTGTCAACTTCCAAATGCGGCCATCCTGGTTGTCGGCCACAAAAACATTGACCCGAAATCCACACAGTGATATGAATATTTTTTATTATTTTGCGGAGGAGTGGCCGAGTGGCTTAAGGCGGCGGTCTTGAAAACCGTAGAGTGTAACAGCTCCGTGGGTTCAAATCCTACCTCCTCCGCCAGTTTTTTGGAGAGATGGCCGAGTTGGCTGAAGGCGCTCGCCTGCTAAGCGAGTGTACGGGTAACACTGTACCGAGAGTTCGAATCTCTCTCTCTCCGCCAGATTAAAAAAGCTGCCCGGCTAAAATGCAGGGTAGCTTTTTTTACACTATCATCCCGACAACCCTGTCTCCAAGGTTTATCAGGTGAAATGAATAGCGTATACAATGACCTGCAGGTAAATAACCTGCGAAATTAAAATGGAGGTAGATATGCGAGAAGCAGTTATTGTGGAGGCAGCACGCACACCAATTGGAAGAGGATATCCCATCAAGGGGTGGCTTAGCGGATTCCATGCAACAGAGGTTTTGTCAATAGCCTTAAACGGTGTGGTTGAACGTGCAGGTATTGACAGGGAGATGGTGGAACAGGTTGTCAGCGGAACCGTAACCCAGGCTGGTGAGCAGGCAGGGAACAATGCACGGTTTGCATGGCTAAACAAAGGTGACACCTATACAGCGGGATGCACCACGGTTGACTGCCAGTGCGGTTCTGCCCAGCAGGCATTCCATATGGTTGACGCATTTATTAAAGCCGGAGCCATTGATATAGGTATTGCAGGCGGTCTGGAACATATGAGCCACGTTGGACTGGGCGCCAATGTGCAGCACGGCCCCGGTTTTTTCTTCCCTGATAATTTTCCCTATGATATTCCCCTGGATCAGTTTGAAGCTGTGGTTAGGATATGCAAAAAGCGGGGCATAACAAGAGAGGAGCTTGATCAGTTTGGAGTCGATTCCCAAACCAAGGCCATTGCCGCAACAGAAGCCGGCTATTTCAAAAAGGAGATCATTCCTATCCAGGCGCCGGTTGTGGGCGATGACGGCAAGCCCACCGGAGAGACAATGCTTGTTGACAAAGATCAGGGTCTTCGAGAAAGCAACATAGAAACACTGGCAAAGCTAAAGGCTGTTGATTCTGGAGGCTTTACAACCGCTGCAACATCTTCGCAGCTTTCCGACGGTGCATCTGCCATTCTCATGATGACAAAGGAGAAGGCCAAGGAGCTGGGGTTAAAGCCAAGGGCGCGAATCGTTCAGGGCGTTCTTGTGGGAGCAGATCCCTACTATCTGCTTGACGGTCCTGTTGATGCCACCAGAGCTCTTCTTAAAAAAACAGGAATGAGCCTTAATGACATAGACATCTATGAAGTAAACGAAGCGTTTGCAGGGGTTGCACTGTCATGGTGCAAGGTCTTTGAACCCGACATGTCAAAACTCAATATCAATGGCGGCGCCATTGCAATAGGACACCCTGTTGGATCAACTGGAACGCGGCTTGCCACAACAGCCCTGCATATCCTCGAGCGTACGGATAAAAGCACAGCGCTTCTAACCATGTGCTGCGGCTCTGCAGTGGCCACAGGTACGATTATCGAGAGACTATAGTGGAAAGGGTGTTTTATGAAGGCTTTAATTACATTGGCCGGCGCAGGCACGGCAATTGTGCTGGGCTTGCTGGGTCTGTCAGTCTGGTATGAATCATTTTTAAATTTTTTGGCGGTTCTTGTTCCTTTTATGCTTCTTGTGGTAAGCGGCCTTGCCATAACCATTGGCATGGCTGAGATTAAGGACACCGCAAAGGATGAGTTCTCACCGTAAAAATTGGGCGGGCCTCATAATTGTTTGAAAAAGAACCGTTTTTCACCAAAGACGAGCCGGAGCAGCTTTGGAGCTGCTCCGGCTCATGAGAAATGCAGATTAGAACTTAAGGCCTGCTTCCACAAAAGGCCCGCCGAAACTTGCTTCTATATCAACATCATCTTCATCAACATCTATATCGTCATACCTGTATCCTGCTGCCAGATATGATGGCCCTAGTATATTAAATTTCAACCGTCCGGTCACGCTTGTAAGGCTATTGTCATCAAATGCTATTGCCCTTACCTCTGCCTCAATCGATATTTTGGCGATGGGGCCGATCTGCACTGCAACATAAGCCATGGGAACGGGTACTGAGATATCTTCGGACTCGGTTGTAGCACCCTCAACCACTTCTGCTTCAAGGTCTATAATCCTCACATTAAGGCCCACATCTATGTTGAGCTTTCCAATGGTGGCCAGCCCCAAAAAAGGGATTCCGTAATACAGGGCTATGTCATACTGGTCAAGGGTTAATTTGGAGGATATGTCAGAGTCTGCGCTGAAGGCTTCATTACCAAAGGTGATATCCCTTGATATGGTGCTATCACCTGTAAACTCCATTGGAGCTGCCACAACATATATATTTGGAAGAAGCGGTATCGGCAGTTCAAGTTTTGCCCTTGCAAAAACCTTTGATTCATCATCAAAATCAAGATCGTCTTCAAGATCAAGGTCATCGTCAATGAGTGTTAGGTTATATGCTATATCTCCTTCCGGAGAGCATTGCCATCCCCCCACCGCAACATCTATTTCAATAAGAGGCAGACCTGCTTGTGATACAACCGGAGTTATTGCCAAAAAGACCAGACTGATGATGCACAACAAAAGATTTTTCATGGTTTCCTCCTGTTTTTATTGCTGTTTCAAGAACATTACCGACTCTCCAACCGAATAAACAAGAAAAATATAACACACTATTGTTTTTAAGCAACTGTTTTTCAGCACTGAAGACGACTGTTTTTAAGCCCGGTTGACCGCAAGATACCTTTGGGGTATTATCCACAATTAAAAATCGTTGAGCAAACCAAATACCCGGTCCCAGGATGCGATCCGGGTGTTTTATAATTTTGAGCTAAGGGGATTATTTCTGCCTTGTCACAAATTCCAACTCCTCCGTTAGAGACTGCACGCCGGATCAGCGGGAGTGGGGCTTACATAGATGTGGCCATAGCCCTGCCTGTATACAACACGTACACATACAGGGTCTCTGAAAATCTTTATCCAATGATCTCCAGGGGTAAAAGAGTCCTTGTGCCGTTCAAAAACCGCCAGGTAACCGGATATATTATAGAACAGCATGAATCAATAGATCGAAAAAAGATAAAACTTGTTCTGGATATTCTTGACGAAGAACCCTTGTTTCCCCCATCAATGATACCGTTTTTTAAATGGATCGCAGATTACTACCTCTATCCCATAGGAGAGGTTATAAAGGGCTCCCTTCCGGGAGGAATAAATCTTTATGACTTTTCCGCCATTGAGATTACACCTGAAGGGAAAAAAGCTCTCAAAGACCCCATTACCACACCAATGGAAAAAGAACTATTATGCAGGCTGACACCAAGCTGCCTTTTGAGGGATCTTTCCAAAAAAGTCGGAGGAAAGCTAACCGGAGACAGTATCCCCAAAGCCTTGATTCACCATATGGAAAAAAGGGGACTTATTGTAAGCAAGCGGGAACTAAAAGGTATAAAAAAAAAATTTAAAACACAGCAGTGTGTATCCTTGATAAATCCTGACATTCCAAAAGACAGGTTCTTCGCCTTGAGAAACAACATAATTGATTTTTTGAAAACCAAAGGAGAAACCCCCTTAAAAGAGCTTAAGGACAAGCTGCCGGAATCGTCCGGTTACATAAACTACTTAAAGAAAGCCGGAAACATTTCAGTTTTCACCAAAAGAGTTTACCGGGACCCGTT
>JAUXBD010000162.1 GCA_030619585.1 Desulfobacteraceae bacterium | reverse complement strand
CAGGGCAAGCTCACACCGGCATTCCATATAAAAAAGGACTTAAGCTTTCGCCTAAATCCTTATATTTTTTGGTGATCCCACGGGGAATTGAACCCCGGTTTCCGGCGTGAGAGGCCGGCGTCCTAGCCGCTAGACGATGGGACCAACAAAGCATCTCTAAATATTAGATAGAAATTCCTTTGTCAAATATTATTTTATAAAAATGGGGTGATCAAACCCTAGTTTTACCTTGCTTTATCATCCTTTTAATCTGACAAATTCTGTTCTTCTATTCCCTTCACTCCAATGATTTTCCCCTTTCTAAAACCAAAAGCAAGATAGATAACACTGCCTACAAAAGGTATAAACGCTATAACCCCCCAAAGTGCTTTTATACCTATGGAGTTGAAATCTTTCCTTGCAATATCAATCATCGCCAGACAGGTTAATGTCCAGAATAAAACACCCAGGCCAACAACAATAATTGTATTCGTACTCATTTTCAGCTCTTTAATCGCCCGGCAATTTCTTGCAAAGTATTAACATAGTATTTGCTGTGATTGTAACGATACAAAACTTTATATGCTTTCTCTCCATCTATACCAGGATACCATCCATAATGTTTCAAGTAGTTGGCAATACTTGCTATTGCATCATCATGGCTGAAAAGATCAATACGGCCATCCTGGTTACCGTCTTTTGCCAGAGTAATTATGTTGCTAGGCATGAATTGCGCTATTCCCATGGCCCCTGCATACGATCCGTAAATCTTAACAGGATCAACACCCTCTCTTATTGTGTGTTTTAAAAAAGCCTTCAGTTCAATGTATGCCCATTTCGATTTTCTGTCTGACCATTTATCAAACTTTTTCCTATACGCTTTTTCTGACTCTGAGACACTTTTCCACAACTCCTCACGGCTTTCAGCGTCAGACAGTGAAGCCATGGTTGATAGGGTGTTCAATACTAATCTTGTACCGACCATAGTTCCAAGTCTGGTTTCAACAAGCATAATTGCGGTAATGATCTCCTTTTCCACGCCAAACTTTTTTTCCGTACTTTCAAGCGCTTTTTTATGTTGTTTTATGTATTTTTTTGCCTTTCGGATCGATCTTTGTGAATAAAACTGGCTGTAGTTCACCTTAGCTTCCGAATGTTTAAAAAAACGGGGGACGCCTATGGACTCAATACTAACCTCCGGCCGGCAGTAAATGTCTGCGATTTTGGTTTTATCAAAACCGTCCTTGATCAATCTTTGCTGAAGTGAGGCAAAAGGACCTGCCTGACCTACCTTTTGTGGCTTTGTTGTTGCTAAAGAGATGCGGTTTGAGAAGCAAACCAAAACAAATGCACAAAACGCCAGTATAATAGAACTTTTTAGATTCAGATCTGTATAAAACATTTAAAAGACACCTGCCCTTGTTATAAGATTTCTTATACCTGAATTTTGATAATATTTCAATTTTTTTATCAAAACTACTTTTGTTACCATAATACGCAATTGCAATACCAATCTTGATAGTATCATTATGACGTGTTATGAACCTTTTGTAATAGATAACAGAAAAAGAGAAGAATTGATAGTGTGAAAAAAAACAGCAAAACAATATTCTGCTGCCAGTCTTGCGGATATCAAACCCCCAAATGGATGGGTAAATGTCCTGACTGCGGGCAGTGGCAGACCTTTGTTGAAGAAACAATGCATTCTTCAAGAGGGCTAAAAACAGGCATTGCTTCCGAGCACACCAAGCCTGTACCCATAGATTCGGTTGAACTTTCTGAGGGACACCGTCTTTTAACTCATATAAATGAATTTGATCGGGTACTTGGCGGCGGCCTTGTGGCAGGCACCCTTGTACTGATAGGCGGAGACCCCGGCATCGGCAAATCCACACTGATGCTCCAAGCACTATATGGCCTGGCCAAACAAGGGCTTAAGGTTCTTTACGCTTCGGGAGAAGAGTCAATAAAGCAGATAAAAATAAGAAGCCAAAGGTTATCTGTTATCTGCGACAACATGCTTGTGGTTTCTGAAGTAGATCTTGAGTCTGTTTTATCCATGGTTGACTCTGTTAAACCACATGTTCTGGTAATCGATTCAATACAGACCATGTATAACGGTGACCTTTCCTCTGCTCCGGGCAGTGTGAGCCAGGTCCGAGAGTCCACCATGCGCCTTATGATAATGGCCAAAAAGACAGGAATCTCAGTATTTCTTGTGGGCCATGTAACCAAGGATGGAGCTATCGCAGGCCCAAGAATCATGGAACACATGGTGGACACAGTCCTATATTTTGAAGGTGACAGCAATCATGTTTTTAGAATTCTTCGGGCTGTAAAAAACAGGTTTGGCTCCACAAATGAGATAGGGGTTTTTGAAATGAAGGAGGACGGTCTTAGCGAAGTTGCCAATCCTTCTGCCGTATTTCTTTCCGAGCGCCCTGAAAACGCCCCGGGATCTGTTGTTACTGCAAGCATGGAAGGAACAAGGCCTATACTTATTGAGCTTCAGGGTCTGGCCAGCAGTACAAATCTTGGGACTCCCAGGAGAACAATCCTAGGCCTGGACCACAACAGGGTTGCCCTTCTGGTTGCAGTAATGGAAAAAAAACTGGGTATGCATCTTATGGGACACGATATTTTTATGAATGTTGCAGGAGGCGTTAAAGTCCACGAACCTGCAGTAGACATGGGAATAATCTCTGCAGTTGCATCAAGCTTTTTAGACAAACCCATAGAAAACAGCACTGTTGTCCTTGGCGAAGTTGGGCTTACCGGCGAAATAAGGGCAATAAGTCACGTTGAAATCCGGATCGCAGAGATGAAAAAAATGGGATTTGCCAGATGCCTTGTGCCTAAAAGCAATTTAAAACGTATGACAGAGATAAAAGGGGTGGAGATAATCGGGGTGAGCACCATATCAGAGGCAATGGGTGTGCTTTTTTGATCTCCGATATTTTTTCAACACTTGATCTTTTACTGGTTTTTCACTTATATGAGTCGAAAAAGTTCAAAAAATAAAAAATGGGGTGATCATTATTCGCTTCAGGCAAAAAAAGAAAAGTTTCCAGCCAGATCCGTCTATAAGCTTGAGGAGATACAAAAAAAATACAGCATCATTAGAAAAGGAGACAGGGTTTTGGATCTGGGCTGCTCACCAGGGTCCTGGCTTCTTTATGCAGCAAATATGGTGGGAAGCGAAGGCCGGGTGGTGGGCATGGACAAAAAGAAAGTATCCATAAAAGTGCCTGCCAACGCCACAGTCCACACTGGCGATATTTTCAGCGTTGATGAAGATCTTTTATCTTCAATAGGCAATGATTTTAATGTGGTTCTAAGCGACATGGCGCCTAATACCACTGGCAATAAATTTGTTGATACTGCAAGATCATTTGACCTCTGCTGTTCAGCTATGGATATCGCGCAAAGCCTGCTTGTCCGTGGGGGATCATTTGTCTGTAAGATTTTTCAGGGAGATAATTTTCAAAATTTTTCAGAATCTGTTAAAAAAAGTTTTAAAACACATAAGATCTTTAAACCGCAAACCTGCCGAAAGGCAAGCAAAGAGATTTATATAATAGGAAAAGAAAAAAAATAGGAGGAGATATGTCCGGTCACAGCAAATGGTCTACCATAAAGCACAAAAAAGGCGCAACAGATGCCAAGCGAGGGAAAATTTTTACAAAGCTGATAAAAGAGATAACCGTTGCAGCTCGTATGGGAGGAGGAGACCCCACCTCCAATCCGCGGCTACGATCTGCAATCCAGGCTGCCAAATCTGAAAATATGCCCAAGGACAACCTTGAACGGGCGATTAAAAAAGGTACGGGTGAACTTGAGGGCGTCAATTATGAAGAAACCACATATGAGGGGTATGGCCCTGGAGGCGCTGCTGTTCTTATTGAATCCCTTTCCGACAATAAGAACAGAGCGGTTGCGGATATACGCCATATTTTCAGCAAATGCAACGGAAATCTTGGGGAAAACGGTTGTGTAAACTGGATGTTTGACAAAAAGGGCTATATTGTGATTGAAGCTGCGGCAGTAGATGAAGAAACCCTCATGGAGACAGCCATTAACGCGGGTGCTGATGATGTTAAGGAGGATGAAAAGAACTATGAGGTCATCACAGCTCCTGAAGATTTTGAGGCGGTAAAAAAAGCAATAGAAGATGAGTCTATACCATACGTTGTGGCAGAGATAACCATGCTCCCGCAGACAAGCGCAAACCTTATAGGAAAAGAAGCAGAACAGATGCTAAGATTGATGGAAATGTTGGATGACTGTGATGATATACAGAAAGTTTACACCAATGCAGATATCCCGGAAGAGCTTGTTGGGGGATAATCGTCGTAAAAAGTTTGAAGTTGGAGGTCTGGGCCGGCTTCTAATCAAGGCTCAGGATATCAGCTCCATTAGGGATTTCAAACCTGAACAAAGAATCGTCAACATCCTTCTTAAATTCGGGAGTACCAAACTCAATTATTGTTTCATCACCGTATGAATTATATGTGACCACGCGAGTCACATCAAAGGTATGCTTTGAAATCAACAGGTATATCACGGCCAGGTCAAGATTTTGCTCCTTTGGCCAAAGTTTCAATTTATAGTTTTCATCACTGTCTTTTTCCTCAAGAGCGACATTAAAACTCTTCCTGATAAGTTTTATATCGGAAAGAAAACTTGCGCCCTTGCCTTCCCCAAAATAGGAGGATGCCTTGCCGATCATTACCTGGTTATCATCAGGTCTGAATATCCACAAAGTTGTTCCATCTGTTATGATCTGCTGTCTTTCAGGCTTTTCATATTCCCATCTCATCATCCCGGGGTACTTGAAAAAAGCTCTTCCTTCGGCCTTGTCTGTTATCTGCAACGCTTTTAGTGTAGACTTCTGATTAAAATGAGCCAAAAACCCTGTGGCACCGTACTTTTTTTCAACGCCGCCAATAATATCTTGCACAGTTGGCGAGGTTTTCCCCAAGGAAGAGTTTGGGCCCGAAGATGTTCTTTCACCCAGGGCATTTCCTGCATTAACAAAAAAAAGAGTACAAAAAAAAAT
>JAUXBD010000157.1 GCA_030619585.1 Desulfobacteraceae bacterium | reverse complement strand
TCCTTGTACTTGAACAAAATATTCTATTCGTGGACGGAAAATAGGTAATCGGAAATTATAAAATATGTTTTGGAAAATATATGTTACTGATCTGGATAAATGGGTTAAGGAGCAGAAAGGTGGCAACGAATAATACGAAAGGATAGAAGATTGAAAAGTTAACATAGGTGGAATATAGACAATAACACGTCATAGCTACTGAGAAAGATGCCACCAGATAGTCACCAGACCGTCTAAGTTTCATTGCGAGTAACCCACGTCAACCTATCAAAACTGTTTTGAAAAAACACCAGAGGCACCCTTTGCCTATTGAAAGATTTTAGCTAAGTGTATATGTACATTGTTGTAACCAATTTAACAAATATAACTAATTTAACCAGTAAAACAGAAATTACTGTATGAAAATCAACACAATTATCAACAGGTATGTTTTTACCGAGCTTATACCTCCTTTTGCCGTAAGTATCCTGTTTTTTACCTTTGTTTTTTTGATGAAGACCATACTGGAGGTTGCAAATATTGTGGTAAATTACGGTGTGGGTATGGGAACCATAGTATTATTCCTTATATATTCAACGCCATATTTTCTGCAATTTATCATACCCATGTCTGTAATGATTGCGGTTCTTTTGACTTTTCTTAAAATGTCCAGCGAAAATGAGATTATAGCTCTTAAAGCCGGAGGTGTCAGCGTTTACGGACTTCTTCTCCCGGTATTTTTGTTTTGCCTTCTCGGGTGTTTGCTCACAGGCTTTATGACAGTTTACGGCCTTCCATGGGGAAAAATGTCGTTTAAAAAATTAACATATCAAGTGGCCTCCTCAAACATGGATATCGGGTTAAAAGAGAGGACCTTTAACAACTATTTTAAGGATGTTATCCTTTATGTAAACAAGATTGACATGCAAACCAGAGACCTTGAAGATGTTTGCATTGAAGACCAGAGGGCTAAAGAGGTTGTCAGCACGGTTGTGGCTTCCAAAGGCAGGCTGTACAGTGAAACGGATCGATTTGTATTTCATTTAAGGCTGTATGACGGGATGATAAATCAGGTGGAGCTTGCAAGCAAATCCCTACATACCATTACGTTCGATACCTATGACATAACCCTTGACCTTACAAGGTCGGTTTCCACGCCTGCATCGGTTGAAAAAATGTCCAAAAGGAAAGGAGAGATGACCCTTGGCGAGCTTATAGGAGTTTTAAAAGAGAGAGAAACTCTAAATGATGCCAGATATAACAGAATACTTTTGAAAGTTCATGAAAAGTTTTCACTTCCCTTTGCCTGTTTTGCTTTGGGACTCTTTAGTATCCCAATGGGTCTGCAGTCAAGATCCGGAAAGCAATCTCTTGGTATAGTTCTCAGCCTTTTTATTTTTCTCTCTTATTACCTTATGCTTCTTATCGGGTGGTCTCTGGGAGAATTGGGGATTGTGCCGGCTGCAGTGTGTATGTGGATGCCGAATGTTTTTATGAGTGTCTTTGGCGTTTATCTTTTAATTACAACGGCAAATGATCAACCCCTAAAACTGGACATTTTTATAAATCTGGGCAAGAGCCTTAAGGCAAAGTTTAAAAAGAGTGTTGCATTGGTTTAGTTGGGCCCATTAAATTGACTTTGCTCCCTATTTTAACCAACACAACCAATAAAACAAATTTAACCAGTTTAACAAATATTATAACCAGTTAAATTTTATGCCGATTATTTATAGATACCTAACCGGGGAGATTTTAAAATTCTTTTTAATACTGCTGGTCATTGTTACCAGCATATTTATCTCCGTGGATTACCTTGGGGATCTGGAGATATTTGTAGATTCAGGTGTTTCGCTTTTAAGGGCTCTTTTTTTTGTCCTGTTAAAGGTCCCTTTTATGACAACGCTTCTTTTGCCTGTTGCCTTTATTCTTGCCGTTGTAATCGTCCTTTCCCTGATGAATAAAAACAATGAGATAATTATCTTAAAAAGCAGTGGTACAAGCGTATACTATCTTTTAAAACCCGTTGTTTTGCTGGGGATATTAGCGGCCATTCTTCTTTTTGCTGTATCGGAGATGGTTGTTCCAGCAACAATGGAGATGGCAAACCGGATAGAGAGAAATGAGATCAGGAAAAAAAGGGCGGTTACAACAAACAATATGAACATATGGATCAAGGGTAACCGTCTAATAACCCATATAGAGTATTATTATCCTGAAAACATGAGTGTTTTCGGAATCACACGTAATTTTTTTGATAAAAAGTTCTCTTTGATAAAAAGGGTGGATGCAAAAAAAGGTGTTTTTAAAAATGGAAAATGGCTTCTTCAGGATATCATGGAGCAAAACCTTGTCCCGCAAACAGGTCAGTACCTTGTAACTTTTTTTGAAGAAAGAGAAGAAGAGCTGGATTTTTTGCCTGATGATCTGAAAAGTGTGATTAAAAAATCTGTTGAGATGAGCTTTCCGGAACTTTATGAATATATAAAAAAGGTCGAGGCAGAGGGGTATGATGCCACCATGTACCGGGTGGACCTTTATGCAAAAACAGCATTTCCGTTTATGTGTGTCATCATGAGCATTGCCGGATTAGGCATTGCCACCTGCGGGAACAAACCAAAGGGTTTGCCCCTTAGCATAGGGTGCGGCCTGGGTGCAGTGTTTCTATACTGGGTTTTCCACAGTTTCTGCTTATCCCTTGGATATGGGGAGGCCCTTTTGCCTTTTCTTGCCGCATGGAGTGCAAACCTGGTTTTTTTATTTGTTGGCGCGTTGTTATTGTTGAATGTGGAGTGACAATAGATATAAAGGACGCATAAATGTCAGATAGGTTAAAACAAAAGATAGAAACCATCATGAACAGCCGCAAAGAGAGCCGGTTTTCATTTATTGTGCTTCTTCTGCTTGTTTTCTCGTATATTTATGGACTTGTTTTACAATTAAGGAGTTTTTTTTATAGAAACGGGCTCCTTACGGCAAAAAAACTGCCTTGCACTGTTATCTCCATAGGAAACCTTACTGTGGGGGGTACGGGAAAAACCCCTATGACAATAAAAACAGCCATGCTAGCCAAAGAGCTTGGCTATAAGGTTGCTGTTATCAGCCGGGGCTATAAAGGGTCTGCTTCAAAAAAGGGCGGGATTGTAAGTGATGGCAATAAAATCTTAATGGGACAAGACCAGGCAGGGGATGAGCCCTTTATGATGGCAGCATCTTTAAAAAATATACCTGTTGTTGTGGGACAAAACCGATTCCGGGCAGGAATGCTTGTTATGAAAGAGTTCAAGCCGGATGTTATAATTCTTGATGATGCTTTCCAGCACCTTAAACTAAAGCGAGATATAGACATTGTGCTTCTGGACCACCGACAACCCTTTGGAAACAACCATCTTTTGCCCAGGGGTATCTTAAGAGAACCCGGTTCGGCTCTTTTAAGATCAGATGCTTTTGTAATTACACGGTCTGATGCAGGTTTTGAGCCTTCATTGCTGGAACAAAATAAGTTGTTGGGAAAAAAGCCGATCTTTAAATCCGTTCACAGACCATATGTTCATAAATATGTGGCAGCAAAAAACTCTTTGTATGATGGGGAAAAAAAACTTGCACCACCACAGGAAGTTGATGACTTAAGCGGGCGCAGGGTTTTCACTTTTTCAGGAATTGCCGGGAACAGCGATTTCAGGGCAACAGTGAAAGGTTTTGGTTGTAATATCGCCGCTTTTTTGGAGTTTTCCGACCATCATAATTATTCAGAGGTAGACAGGCTTCAAATCCTTCGGCAGGCAGAACTTACAAAAGTTGACTTTATCATAACAACGGAGAAGGACTATGCGCGGTTTGCTCAAAGGTTTTCATTTCCCGTTGATCTTGTGGTGATCGGGATAGAGATCGTGTTTGCAGATGGGGGAAGTGCATTTGATACTTTTATAAGCAACCGCCTTGCTCAGCTGAGAAAAGACCCGGGCTTTTCCTGATCCTTATTGATTTTTCACTTGTTAAACGACCTATAGAGTGTCTCGCCTCTGTTTTTCACACGTGTCCAAAAAAGTTGATCTTGATACAGGGTTTCTTTCAATGGTTTGTTTCTGTATGCCTGCATAAATCTGAATATGTCTCGTTTTGTAAGACCGATATCCATGCTTGAAAAATACAACCCCGCAATATCTTTAACCTGCCACCTTCTTGAAATTCGCTGTCTTTGTTGCACCCGGTGAAGATCGATCAAATAAACGGAAAGGTTTTCAGGATCGAGTTTTTCTCCTTTTTGCGGTGTTTTAAGCAGAAAATGGCAGATATAAAAATCACGATGGTTTACTGCATTTTCGTGAAGGGCTCTTGCTATGGCTGCGACCTCGTTAATCAGGGCGCGTTTCACGGAAGGCTCAGGAGGTGCTGCCGGCCAGTTTTCACAGAATTTTTCTAAGCTCAAAGTGTCTGTAAGCGCTTTGGTTATGATAAAAGATCTGGTATTCTTTGTGTGCCATCCCTGTTTTCCATATCCCACAAGCGGCGTTGTTTTGATATTCAACTGTTCAAGGCGCTGTATGGCCCTCCATTCATTTTGTGCTCCAAGAACAGGCAGTCTGAATTGAAGAAAAATGTATTTTAAGATTTTTTTCCAGTCCAAACCTTTATGAAGCTTTGCAAAATACAGCTTGTTGTTAAAGGTAAAGCTTAAAGTTTTTCTGTTGTCTTTTTCCTTGTAAATTCTGCCTTCAAGGGAAAAGACCTGGTTAAAGATATCTTTACCCTGCCATGCAACTTTCCAGGAATCAGGTAAAACTAACATGTTGCCACCCTCTCTATCACATCTGCCGCCTTTTCATGCCTGCTGAAAACATCTGTTTTTTTGATGTATTCTTTTCCGTTTAGCCGCCATTGTTCTTTTTTTTCAGAATCCAGCATTAAGGATAGCATTTTGTTAAGGGTTTCCTGTTGAAATGGAGACGGCACCAATCTGCCCGCTTGGGCCTGATCAATATGGAAACCGTATCCGCAAACGTCTGTTGCAAGTACCGGCAGTCCGGCCGCCATTGCCTCAATTAAAACAGTGCCGGTGTTTTCCTGGTATGCCGGATGCAGCAAAAGGTTTGCCCCTTGTAAAAAGCGCGGCACATCTTTTCGCTGACCGACAAATTTAACATTTGAATC
>JAUXBD010000083.1 GCA_030619585.1 Desulfobacteraceae bacterium | reverse complement strand
CCTTGCAGGCAGCTCTGTCCCCCGTGAATACAATATACTGGTTGCTCCGGATGAGGAAGACAAAAACTATGCAGCTTATATTGAAGACAACTGGCACGTTGTCGAGGATTTCAGTATCATAGCGGGCATCCGGGTTGATAAAAATACACTAAGAGAGGAAAGCACGCAAATGCTTCCACGACTGGGCCTGGTCTGGAGTATGGCTGAACAGTGGACGGCAAAATATCTTTACAATACAGGCTATGTGCGGCCACCTGTTGCAAAGAGCTTTCTGGAGCAACACCCCGTTATCACCGCAAAAGACTTCTGGACAGATACCTTAATTGACTATGTCTCTATCGGGGCAAGCGAGGCAGAGGAGGTCTATGCCCATGATCTTCAGTTCTCTTTTATTGGACCAAAATTTCAATCCAGTTTAACAGGGTACTACGCAACCGTGGAAAACAGCTTTAATTATCTGCTGGCCTCGCCCAATGTAGATGGAGTGGACTACGTACTGACATATATCAACACCAACACCATTACAAGCTATGGAGTGGAGTATGAGTTTAAGCACAGCATAAACAAGATGTTTGAATGGTATGGAAATTTTTCAGAAGTGTTAAAAGCCGAGATTGATAAATTTGAAGCTTCTGTAGAGGGCATTGGCTATACACAGTCAGGTGCTCAAATTGCTACCAATGATAAAACCCTTTTAGGGTTTCCACACCGGATTTGGAATGCTGGTATCAATATTTACTATTATAATACGCTGTTTACCGATCATATCTCATTGAATCTCCACCTTCGTGGATTTAGGGATAGGTGGGACATGAAACAGGATGGTTCCGGGGAGTACGAAAAATCAGGAACGCAAAATTTTGCAGACATCAATTTGCGTTTACATGGCTTTTTCAATGAGTCCATGGATATATCTATTTATGTGAAAAATCTTTCAGATGGCAAAGAATTAAACGTTTTTGGAACTACGCTTTTGCGGGCCAATGATAATCACAACACGCTGCATTTTCTAGGACACTATCCGGACAGAGGCCGTTCAGTGGGTATTAAGGCCAGTTATAAGTTTTGAGGAGATCAGCCATGTCAAAAGAAACAATGAATATTTCAAGGAGCTTCCAAAGGGATATGGAGTTATGGCCATTGACAGCACAACGGATATTTTCATTGCAATTGTATTTATGGTGACCTTTCAGCCACAATGCTCTCTCCTGGAAAACCGGAAGATGTGGAAGCCTACTGCAAAAAGCTGTGCCTCCGGACTGCAAACCGGAGAATTTCAGAATAATGTTTGAAACAGCACGGAACTACGAGCTTTCCAGGTGAATATAATTATCTACGAAGGTTCAGGAATTCGCTGCTCAAACGGTTGCCTATAGAATCGCCGCAGATGTCCTCTATCTTTCGTACGATTCTCTTAAGGTCATCGTTGCTTGCGGGGGAGTCATTTTTTTCAATTTCCTGGATATATGCAGAAGGTTGGGATTCAAGAAACTCATACATGTCTTCAATTTCATCAATTGTAAACTGTATTGTCAGGTGGATATAATCGTTAATACGCTGTCCCATACCTTTGAGCTCCGGTGAGGTTTTAAGGGCGTCACTTATTGTGTTTCTCAACATATAAAGGAAAGATTTTATCTCTTTTGTTTCAAACCCCTCTGCATAACGACGTAAAACTATTATCTGAGCATACTCCTGCATAAGTATACGGTCGCGATCTCTTACCGTTGTTGAGATTAGTTGATATCCCAGGGAAACATACCATTTCAAAAGGTCATGGTCCATCTTCCGGTAATTTTGAAATAGCGAAGCATTTTCAGGACTTAAAATCTGCTCTAAGGTTTTTTCAATAAGCACTGTGCGTTTTTCAACTAAAACATCATATATGGTGGTGCTTTTTCGCACAGCTATCCTTTTTAAAAGGGCCTCATTTCTAAACATCCAGTTTGTGGGGCTGTTTATCATTTTTTCAGTTAAAAACAAAAGCCGTCTCAATATATGATATCGAGGCGTTGGCCTCCAGTTAAGAGCTTTATATGTGGCAGAGGGGTCAATGTTAAGTTTTTTATCAATGTATTTCACCATCCAGGGTTGTTCAAAAGGTTCCCTGCCCACAAGATTTCCAAAAAAAGATTTTAAAACAAGGCCAAGAGCAGCAACGGGTTTTGGTATCAGTATCGGGACAATGTCATGGCCATAGTAATATTTGGTTGCCGTATTAAAAAGGTCTTTATGTGAAACAGAGCCGGGCGGACTTGCGCAATAGATTCCAAATTCAGGAAGAGAATCGTTTGTTTCAATGATTCGCAGAAAGATTTTGATAAGATCTTTTATGTGAATATAAGGTACGGCTGATTCACCCCGGCCACCCAAAGTCTTTGACATAAAACTGTTTTTCGAAAGCCATGTTTTAAGAATCATATATAAAGGCGGATATTCACACCAGTCGCTGTAAACTGCTGCGAGACGAACAACAGAGCAGGAAAGCCCGCCGGCATAATCTCTGATAACAGCCTCACCCCTTTTTTTACTTCGCGCATAAGGAAACTCAGCATCCGGGAGGCTGTCTTCAGTAAGAGTCTTTTCATAAGGCGGAAATTTGCACGCTGCAAGGGAGCTGGAAAATATGAAATGTTTTATTTTTAGCAACTGCGACATGTTTAGAACATAACGGGTCCCTGCTACATTGGTCTTTTCATATGCAGGATTTTCATCCATAGTAAAGTCATAATAACCTGCCAGGTGAAGCACATAGTCTGCATTACCGTTATTTTTAACATGCTTAATAACAGCGAGCAGATCCTGCCATTTTGTTATGTCTGCCTGTAACCATTGAATATTATCATCTTTTGGTATGCCCGCCTCCTTTTGACTGCGACGTGCCAGACAAAACAGCCTAAACTGCCTTGATACTGCAATTATAAAATGTCTTCCGATAAAACCGGATGCTCCTGTTACAACAATTCCCGGCAGTTTTTTATCCATTTTGTGCCTTTATTCTATCCCCGCATTGGTTTTTAGAAAAAGTAAGATAATTTCTATGGGCTATGTAAATAACTATCCCCATTAAACCATCACCAATTCCGGATAGGAGAATGACCCATTTTGCATCAAATGCAAAAAAATAGGTTAATAAAAAAAATGTGGCAATTGATTTTGCAATAATTGAAAAAACAATCATGCATCTTCGTTCATCCGGGTCCAAAGCAGCCATTGTATAACAAATAGCCATTACAATGTGAAAAACACCTCCCTGTACCGGAAAAAAACGCTGGCAATTCTGGCCAAACCCTGAAAATTCCATCAGAAATTGGGGTTGCAGAATCAGTACAACGCCTACCGCAAATGAATGAAATGCTATAATGTTTAATATAAATGCCAGCAATTTGCCTGGATTTTTTAATGTGTTATACACTATCTTTTACCCCCTGTTGGTTTTGTTCTTTGTGGTGTATCAAAATGCGGGGATTAAATCAAATGCTGTTAATTCTGCCCAAGGGTAACCGCTTTTCCTCAACCTCTGGCCTTAAACAAAAAGGATCAGTAAATTGAGATGAAAAACCATCAAACAATTACCATTAAATAAACCCGCTGCAGAACCTATCCATAGTCACTTTAATAAAGCCTTTGCCACTTTATCCGTCTCGAAAACAACATATTGCTTTTTTAAGACTCACACAAGACTTTCATTCTTTTAAGCTGAATAATGAATGTAGGCAAAGGTCTCTTATAATCTGCGCCTCAATGCCATTAACTTAAGAGACTTTATTATTGATCACCATGAAGATCATGAAGAACATGAAGATTTTTTTCTCTTTTCTTCATGCCTTCATGATCTTCATGGTAAAAAAATGTTGTAATTATCTCCAAATTTATTAAGTTAATGACATTGATCTGCGCCTGTTGGAGCGTAGCGGAAATCCCGCTCTTTTCAGAGAGAGTACCCTCTCAAGTTCTTGCCTTTAATCCCGGCATCCGGAATTCCAGTATTTGGTTTTTCTTTTGACAAATCAACAAGGTAAGATTAAATCTTTCTATATATTTTCAATTGACCTATCAGTTTATAATTATAACTAGAATTATTGTTTTAAGTAAAATCTGCAAAACGCATTTTTCTTTCAGAAGATAGCGTACGCAACTTTTTGAAAAAACGAATTCATTGCAATGTTGCAGTACTTTTGTTTTGTCCCATTTACAGTAAAGTACAACTCATAAAAAGTACTATTTTATTGCAATTCACTGTTTATCTTATGGGGGTTAAGATGTTATATGGAAAGTATCGATTCTTTTGCCAGCTTGACAAAGAGGCTATTCTACCCAGTTATAAAGGTTCTACGTTTAGAGGTGTATTCGGACGTGCCTTGAAAAAAGTCGTGTGTGCCTTGAAAAGACAGACATGTGACCAGTGCCTGCTGAAGCGACAATGCGTCTACTCATTGGTTTTTGAAACTTCTGATAGCGGGCTACCAGTTAAAAGTTCAAGGATAGCTTCACAACCACATCCTTTTGTAATTGAACCACCTTTAACAGAAGACATAAATTTTCCTATGGGTTCATCATTTGACTTTAACTTGCTTCTTTTCGGTGATGTAAATAACAGCTTTCCTTATTTTATTTACGCATTTGACCAGATGGGTAAGATTGGAATCGGGAAAAAAGTTAATGGGAGCCGTGGTACATTTTCTCTTAAATCAGTAAAAAACGGCAGAAGAATCATTTACTCAGATAAGAACCGGAAACTTAACGCAACAGATATATACCAAAATTTAACTCTTCAGGATTCGATGGAAAAACATGAAAAAGTATTTAGCTTAAAAGTTACAATAGAAACTCCACTTCGATTAAAATATGAAAACAAGCTAACTGCGGAGTTGCCTTTTCATATCCTTGTCAGGGCAATGTTAAGAAGGGTGTCTTCGCTTTTTGAATATTATGATGATGGTGAACCGGAACTCGATTACCGGGGACTGGTAAAAAAAGCAAAAGAGGTAAGCATTGTAAATTCTAAGCTCAAGTGGTTTGATTGGCGTAGATATTCATTTAAACAGGACAAGGCAATGCTCATGGGGGGAATATCTGGATCAGTAATTTATAAAGGAAAGGTCAGTGAATTTATGCCATTGTTGGATTTTTGTTCAAATGTGCACATTGGCAAGCAGACCTCATTTGGGCTTGGACAGATTAAAGCGGAGTTGCTGACATGAAGGGTGTTTTACTTGCAGTATCAGGTTTAAACCCCCAGGTTATTACAGAAACCCTGTATGCGCTGTATCAGAGCAATCAGGAGATTGATGCTGTTCATGTGATCACAACGAGGGAAGGAAAAGAGAGGGTTTACGCAGAACTCCTGGGGGGGAAAAACGGGCATTATTATACCTTTCTTGAGGAATATGGAATCAATCCGACATCCATACAGTTTGATCATGAAAATGTTCATGTGACTACAGACGAATACGGTAATGAACTGCCGGATATACTGGATGAGTCGGACAATGAACGGCTGTTGAAAAAATGCATGGAATTGACCTTCAGATTAACAAAAGACCCGGATACAGCGGTCTATTTTTCTATTGCCGGCGGCAGGAAAACCATGAGTTCATGCCTGACGCTTGCTGCCCAGCTTTACGGAAGGCCCCATGACAGGCTGTATCATGTGCTGGTGTCACCGGAATTCGAGAGCAACCGCGGCTTTTATTATCCGCCTAAAAAGTCCCGAACCATTGAGCTTAAGGACAGTCAGGGGAATTCGTATCACAAGGAGTCAAGATTTGCCTGTATCAATCTCATTAATATCCCCTTTGTGTCCGTACGGGATCAATTATCACCGGATCATTTAAACGAACCTAAAGATCCGGCCACGCTGATGCTTTCACTCATTAAGGAAAAAGCGGCACGGATGACGGTCAACCTGGTGGAAAAAAAGCTGATTTTTAAAAGGACGGAAATGGATATGCATCCGGCTCATTTGGCCTTGTATGCCTTTTTTGTCATGCGGAAAAAACAATGCAAGAAAGAAGATGCCGACTGCCGCCATTGCACTGACTGCTTTCTGGGAACGCAGGAAGTTTTCGACAGACAAGCGGCTATTACGGATCTGTACATAAAACTATGCGGCACCAGGCCAATAGAGGAAATGAGCGATACGGGGATTATCTGCCTGAATGCGGAAAATTTCCAATCGTTTAAAAGCAAGATTAAAAAAAATCTGCAAAGCATGTTCGGGCCTTATGCCCTTGCGGAACTGGAAATCGCCTCTGTGGGGTCGAAACCGGATACGAAATATGGGATCTTGATGAATAAGGGCAAGATGGAGATTGTGTATTGATGATATCATGAGACAAGGGATAGACTGATAAATCCGGTAGATTACGCAGATGGGGATGTCAGGGATAAGGAGACATATGTAATAATCGGCGCTGCTATGACGGGAAGTAAATATGATTATATGGTAATTTTTCAAAAATCATGAGGCAAAAGTCATGGATCCCTGCCTTCGCAGGTATGACAGGTTCCCGTCATTCCCGCGAAGGCGGGAATCCAGGAATGAGAAAGGATAATATTTGATAATACTAATCAACTTGTCTTCAGTATAAAAGAATTGTATTTAATCTGCGAGAATCTGCGTAATCTGCGAATAATAAAGTAAAAAATGG
>JAUXBD010000140.1 GCA_030619585.1 Desulfobacteraceae bacterium | reverse complement strand
GACTTTAACTCTTCAATATAGGTGTCCATTGACTCAAGCCATCCCATTGAATCATTGCATTTGCATACAAAGACGCCTATGCGTATTTCAGGAGAAAGACCCGGGTCAGGAGGTGAAAAGGATATTCCGTGTCCTTTTGATCGCAGTGATGCGCCACCTAAAAGGATCACCGCTTGGGCAGCTGCTGCAAACCCCCGTAAAAGCATTGCGTCAACATCCGGTTTTGCAGCTTTCGGGCCGTATGCCCTTATCACATCTTCACCTCTTACGGAAGGTGCAATTGTAGGATCTGCGATAATTACAACACCTGCCTGTTCAATAGTATCTTCACAGGGTTGAGCATGGTCTACCGCCCCGATAGCACCGCAAGCTTCAATGCACTCGAAACATTCAGAACAGACGCCGCATTGAAGACACCGCTGGGCCTCAAAAACAACCTGTGACTCATTTAGGCCCATAACAACTTCGTCAAAACCTTTTTTACGTACAGCCGGCCTTTTTTCAGACATGGTCGGCCGTGCCTGGGTAGGTATGTCTTCAGGGATATCCGGATAGGTCCTGTCTTCAGGCCTTAAAGCCTTTACGTTCAAACAGGCCCCCCAATCCTCTTTTGGATAAAAATCCTGACAAACCGACCTGGCCACTTTTCTTCCCTGGGCCATTGCTTCAACAACGGAAGATGGCCCGGAGACAGCATCACCTGCAGCATAAATCTTTTTTGCACTAGTGTGCAGAGTATCATCCACTTCAAAATGTCCCTGCCCGGTGATATTAATTTTGTCTTTTTTGCTCTCCTTTTTAAGGGGGCTTTTTTGGCCAATAGCTACAAACGCCCGGTCAAACTCAAGTTCCTGCTTTTCACCGTCAGGTATAATCACAGGCCATCGTATTCCGTTCTTATCAGGTTTTCCCGGTTTGGTTTGCTGTAGTAAAATTTTTTGTAGCTTGCCTTTTTTACCGGCAAACGCAACTGTTTTAAAAGAGCTTTTGATTAAAATCCCTTCCTCTTGTGCAGCCTTTATCTCTTCAGGGTCTGCAGGGATAAGGTCTTCCGGAAACCAGGATAGTATCGTCACATCGGCCCCAATACGCACAAGGGTTCGTGCCATATCAAATGCTGCATTCCCGTCACCAATAACAGCAACCTTTTCTTCAACCCTTTTTATTTTGCCCCGATAAAAATCGTTTAAAAAAGCCAGACAGCCGTGAACTCCTTCAAGGTCTTCACCGGGCACTCCCAGCCTTCTGTCTGCCCATGTTCCTGTGGACAGTATAACAGCATCAAAATCTTTTTTAAGCCGGTCAACATCTTTATCAATACTTATCGGAGATGATGTTTTTATTTTAACACCTAGTTTTTCGATGAATTTCAGCTCAATATCAAGTATGTTTCTAGGAAGCCTATGAGGACCTATGCCGTACCTGAGTAGTCCCCCTGCTGATTTCTCTTTTTCAAATACAGTCACCTCAAAACCATTTTTGGCCAGGTCGGCTGCGGCGGCAATTCCGGCAGGACCTGAACCTATGACAGCTATCTTCTCTTTTCTTGTTGGGGCTTCAGGCTTTGAGTCCTTGCAAAGATTTTCCTTTCCGGCGTAAGAGAATTCATGGTCTGCTACAAATCTTTTAATCTCCCTTATGGCAAGGGGCTCATCAAGCTCACCTCTCCTGCATTCATTTTCACATGGATGGGTGCAGATCCTGCCGCAGATTCCCGGCAGGACATTGTTTTCCCGTATAAGCGCCAGTGCTTTTTCAAACTTACCCTCCTTTGCAAGGGTAATATAGCCCTGGGCATTGACACCCAGGGGGCAGTTCTCCTGGCAAAGAGGTGTTTTCCTCTTATCAATTACCACCCTTCCCGGAAGACTACGCCTGCTGTTTAGCTTTAATGCTTTATCACCTTCAAAAGTTGTTGCAGGGCAGGCCTTAACACATTTCCCGCAGAGGGTGCACTTGTCAGGATCTATGCAGGTCTGCATATTGCTTAATTTTGCGCGAAAGCCCTGATGCGTGTGCTTTATTGAGGTAATTCTGGCCGGTAAAATACAGTGTATGACGGGATTTCTAAAAATCCTGATAAGGCCGGACCTGTGCGCATGATTCAGGGTCATTCCGTTTTTAAGCTTCCACTCCTCTCTTGAAAGCTTTTTATCAATATCAAAATCAGAATCAACAAGGGTCACCGGAATACCCAGCTCTCCAAGCTTGTTGGTGGCTGCTATTCCGGCCGGAGTAGCGCCAATAACAATCACCCTGTATAGTCTATCCTTCGGGCGCTTCATGAAATAGCTCCTGCTTTGCCTGTGGCCTTTTTCTCACGCCCCTTGAGCGTAGCCAGACCGTAATCACAACCTTTGTTAAACGCCTTTATATTAAGTTCCTCGGTGCCTTTTGGTACTGATACAGCCACTGCTTCCTGGGCTGCTTTCATTGAGATCGCTTTTGTGACAGCAGTAAAAAACCCCAACATAATGATGTTCGCCATCATTTTTCTGCCAAGTTCTTCAGCCATACGTGTGGCGGGTATGGAGTATATCTCAGACACTTCTGCCTTAGAGGCGCGGACAAGATCCTGATCAAATATCAGTACGCCATTTTGAACTATCTGACCTATATATTTTTCAAAGCCTCCATGGGACATACACACCAGAATATCAGGATGGTTTATATAAGGATAATGGATCAAAGCATCTGAAATAACAACCTGGGCGCTGCAAGCACCTCCCCGGGATTCGGGACCGTAGGACTGAACAAGAGAGCTCTCCTTACGATCGCCTAAAGCTGCCGCCTGCCCCAGAATACGACCGGCAAGCACAATGCCCTGACCGCCAAACCCGGTTATTATGACCCTATTGTTTGTTCTTCTGTTTTTTTTATTTTCTATCATTTGATTGTATCCTGATATAGTAAAGTCAATTCCGTCCCTGCGGGATTAACTTTAGACGCTTTTATGAGACTGCCCGGTAAATCATGTCGTATTTCTCACCATGGGTGGGGCGATCCTCGTCAACAAATTTTCCCAGGATAACTCCTTTTTCAAAGTCGATATCAACCTCTGAAGGGTTTGCCCCGTTTTTAATTATTGTGTTGTCCTGATACAGTTTTAAAGTATCAAGGGGCTTTTCCTTGTTTCTCCTGCCATAATTGATAGGGCAGGGGGTCAGCACCTCTATAAAAGAAAATCCTTTTTTTGAAAGGGCTTCTTCTATTGAGTCGGTAAGGTCTCTTATGTGAAGCATGGTCCATCTGGCAACATAGGTGGCACCCGATGCATAGGCCATAAGAGGAAGATTAAAAGGATCTTCCGGGTTACCCAGGGTTGTTGTTGTGGACTTTGCCTTATACGGAGTGGTTGCGGCGGCCTGTCCGCCAGTCATACCGTAATTTAAGTTGTTCACACATATAACCGTTATATCCATATTGCGTCTGGCCGCATGTATAAAATGGTTCCCGCCTATTGCAAAAAGGTCACCGTCGCCTGAAAACACAATGACATTAAGTTCAGGGTTGCCGAGTTTTATGCCTGTGGCAAAGGGTATCGCCCTTCCGTGGGTGGTATGAAACGAATCGAGCTTCACATAACCTGCAGCCCGTCCTGAACAGCCGATTCCGGAAACCATGATAAATTTTTTAAGATCAAATCCGGTGCTTTTTATCGCTGTAAGGCATGATGAGAATGCTGTGCCGATACCGCATCCGGAGCACCAGATATGTGGAATACGGTCTGTGCGAATAAGATCATCCAATGGATGGCACGGATCTTTTGTTTGCAGCCTACTGTTTGTTTGTACCATTATTTAAAAGGCCTCCTTCAATATCTCGATAACATTCTCCGGTGGAATAATCGTTCCGCCCGGATGCCCGGCTAAAAATGTGGGGACCTTCCAGCCGACACACCGCTGGACTTCCCGATGAATCTGCCCAAGGTTGATCTCAACAGTTACAAAGCCTTTTACCTTTTCGGAAAGATTGCGGATAAGATCATCGGGAAAAGGCCATACAGTAATCAGACGCAGGAGTCCTACCTTTATTCCAAGCTTTCTTGCTTCTTCAACAGCTGCCAGGCTTGTTCGCACTGAAACACCATAGGAAACGACTACAATCTCAGCATCATCTAAAAGGTAACTTTCTGTACGACTGATATCTGCCAGGTTATTTCTGATTTTTCCGGTTATCCTCTCCATCATCTCTGCCTGGGTATCCACACTCATCACAGGATACCCTTTCTCATCATGGGTAAGCCCGGTCACATGGATGTTGTAGCCCTCACCTGCACAGGCCATGGGTGCGACACCTTTTGCCCCTGGCTTAAAAAGTTTGAAGTGGTCTTTTCTTCCTTTTGGTTTTACACGGGAAACAGTTTTGATCTCATGGGCTTTTGGTATAATCACCTTTTCACTCATATGCCCGACTATCTCATCGGTCATCAGCAGAACCGGCACACGGTATGTTTCGCTCAGGTTAAAAGCAGTAATAGTAAGATAAAAGGTATCCTGGCATGAAGATGGCGCAAGAACGATTATCTCATAGTCACCGTGGGATCCCCATCTCGCCTGCATCATATCGCTCTGGGCCCCCTGGGTGGGAAGTCCTGTGGAGGGTCCGCCCCTCTGTACATTAGCTATTACGCATGGCGTTTCAGTACAGATGCCAAGACCAATATTTTCCATCATAAGGCTGAAGCCCGGCCCTGATGTGGCGGTCATGCTTTTTGCACCTGTCCATGATGCACCGAGAACGGCTGCAATGGCCGATATTTCGTCTTCCATCTGGATATATGTTCCGTCAACATTTGGAAGCCTTATGGACATATGCTCAGCTATCTCAGTTGCAGGAGTTATGGGATATCCTGCAAAAAATCGGCATCCTGCTGCAAGTGCGCCTTCGGCACATGCAACATCACCAGTTATATAATGTTCTCCTGTAAGGACTGCTGGTTCCACACTATTTACCTTTATAATCTTCTGCTTGCATGGGGTTTTCCACCGAATAGATGGCAAATTCAGGGCAGATGATTTCACAGTAGTGACAGTTAACGCAATCATCCGGTTTTGTTACAGATGGTGGATGGTAACCCTTGTTATTAAAAGTTGAAGAGAACTCCAGCACCTGCCTGGGGCAAAACTCTATGCAGTACCCGCACCCCTTGCACCGGTCATCAAATATATACACCATGCCGCGTGTAGCCTGTATCTCATCTGTATCTAACGGAACCCGCCAGAATGTCATAGCCTCTTCCTAATTTGGATTTTGGTTCATATTTTTCGAGTTCAGGTTCACCATTATACATATTTTTTTGAGCATAGCAAGATAAAAAATCTTAGCTCCCCCAAAAATACGAGACACCCCATGATTTTTTCAGGGGAAGTCGGATCGTAG
>JAUXBD010000165.1 GCA_030619585.1 Desulfobacteraceae bacterium | reverse complement strand
TATTTCGAGGATTAAAATTTTTTCCTGACGCCGTAATTGGGCAAAATAGCCATTCGTGGATGGGAATTAACTATACCCGCTCCTTTTTTTTCATTGCAATGACCATAAGGGCCGGTGCCACAACAAAGTCAGCAACCAGGGCAAGCACAACTGTTATTCCTGCCAAAAGTCCAAACCGGACGACACTCTTCATGGAGCCAAGCATTGAAACAAAAAAACAGGCAGAAAGTATCATCGATGTTATAAAAAGTGCCCGGCCTGTACTAGTCATGGTCTGTTGCACGGCCTTGCGTGAATTTAATGTTTGTCCGAAATATTTTTGAAAATTGTATATAAAGTGCATGGTATCATCAACAACGAGCCCTATTGCCACACAGCCTATGAGCATTGTAACAATATCCAAGGGTATTCCCATACACCCGACAATCCCCATTACCAATAAAATCGGCAGCACATTGGGTATCATACTGATAAGACCAAGCTTAATATTTCCCACAAGAATAATCATAATCAACGTTATTGCCAAAAAAGCATATAAATAACCTTTCCCCATGCTGTGTACAGCGGCGTTTAATGCGCGGGTGGTTATTGCCATAAGCCCTGTTATGCGTATATCCGCACTATCTTGAAAAATATCTTTGGATACTTTCTGGATGGTTTTTATAAAATTTTCAAAAATAGTTGCGTCGGTCCATGGTGTTCTGATGGTGATTCTTGTCTTGCTGAAGTTGCTGTCCACTATCCTTTCCAGCTCTTTTGCACCGCTATTTTGAAACAAAAACAACTCCTGGGACACCACGCTTTTATCGCTGGGAATTTCAAGAAAGTCAGGATCATTTTCATGAAGGGCCTGGTTGATCTCCTTTATAATATCGCTTATGGAAAACACCTTTCCCACACTGATATCATTGAATTCATAGTTTTTTATGATGCTACAAAACCGTTCTATCCTGCTTAACATCAACGGGTCCTTGATGCTGTCAGGTTGTTTGGCATCAACTACAATCTCTAAAGCCATGATACCTTTTAACTCTCTGTCAATAAGCAGTAAATCCTGTTTGACAGCTCTTGTGTCCGGAAAAAAATTAGCAAGATTAAATCCGAATTCCAGCTGCAATACAAAGAAAACCGATACTACAAATATCACAAAGCTTACGGTCAGGATTTTAATCGGTTGGGAGGTTGAAAAATCGGCAAAGGACAAGAGCACATTATCCATTAACTGCATCTGTCTTTTCTCTGATTTGGCCTGGGTCTCCTTTACGGGCATTATAGCCAGGAGAGCAGGGAGCATAAATATCGTATAGACAAGTGCAAACAAAACACCTAAAGAGGCGTAAATTCCCAATTGAGCAATAATGGTAAGCTCGGCAAAAGTAAAAGAAAGAAGACCGGTAGCTGTGGTAAGGCTTGTTAAGACAACGGGAAACCCTGAATGTCCCATGGAAAATATAACAGCCTTTTCTTTTGAGTCTCCTTTGCCAAGGCATCGGTAAAAAATTGATAGAATATGGACAGAATCAGCAACTCCAACCGCCAGTAAAAAAGAGGGGAGCATGCCGGTCACTATGGTGACAGGCATCCCTATAATTGCCATCACTCCGAACACAGAAAAAAGTGACGATATGATTATAACACCGGGAAGAAATAATCCTGAAATTCTGCGAAACAGAAGCCAAAGAAAAAAAACCACTGTCAAAAACCCTATAACTGATAGAAAAACAAGGTCTTTCTTTATGGCGTGATTGTACGCATCTGTTAGGACCCTAATCCCTGACAGCGCTATCAGAAACCCGGCCCCCTTGTGATGATCGATGACCCTATGAATTGCATCAATAACTTCGCCATATTCCCTTGCTGTGAGATAGGTCAGTTTTCCTGAATCTTCTTTTGGGTATGCTGTATCATCTGCAAGATCGCGAAAAAGATCATCTTCCCCATAATCCACTACATGGGGCAGGGATGTCGAAATGAGCAGAACCGTCAAGCGGCCGGCCTCTGAAACAATATGGTTTTTCAGAAAGGAATTATTCAGGACATCTTCTTTTAACTTTTGAAGATCCACCTTTTTTTCAGGCCAGTTGTCAAGCAGCTCCTCAACAACAAGTGAATCACCACTGCCATAGATGTTTCTCACATTAATAAGACTGGTAACTTTATTTACATATGGCACCTGGGTTTTAAGATCATGGTGAAAAGACTTTAGCTTTTTAAGAAACTGTTCAGTAAAGATATCTTGGGATCTGACTGCGATAAAAATAACATCATCGTGCCCGAACTGCTCTTTAAAATTTATGTATTCAACGATGGCCGGATCATCATCGTAAAGCATTGCTTCGCTTGAGGTATCAATGGTTATTTTAGGGATCTGGAATACCAATGCTCCTATAAAAGCACATACAACGAACAAAACCTTAAATGGATTTTTATACAGTAATAAGGCAAGTCGTTGAAAAGCAAGTTCGGTTTTTTCTCTTGTTGTCCACATATGTATTTTTTAACACCCTAATATCCATGATCCAGCTTTATGGTTCGAAGAGTTTCATAAAGTGCTATGCCCACGCAAGTGGAAAGATTAAGGCATCTTATCTCTCTTGATATGGGAATGTGGTAGGTGGCGTGTTCAAACATTGACACAATATCATCAGAAAGCCCCTTGGTCTCGGACCCGAAAATAAGAAACATACGACCGGAAGCACGCATATGCCAGAAAGGGTTTTTGCCCGTTTTTGTAAATACGGCAACCTCCTTGGATAGTGGCTTCATTGAGTTCTGAAAGGTGGGAAAATCCTCCCATACAGTGAGCTTGACTTTATCCCAGTAATCCAGCCCTGCTCTTTTAACTTCACGGCTATCAAGGGAGAACCCTAAAGGCTTGATAAGATGTAGGAACGCATCGGCACCAAGGCATGTGCGACCAATATTACCGGTGTTCCAGTGGACTTCCGGCGACACAAGCACAACATGCCTCTCTAAATGTATGAGAGAAACCATTTATTAAAAATCCCTCGGTTTACAGATTGTTTCCCGTATGCGCATCTCAAAAAGGTCGGACTGGTTTGCAGGTTTTATTATAAGTGCTGAGTCCGCGCCTCTTCCGGATCCGCCGATGGAAACAATATCGTTTCCTGTGAGCGTTCCTGCATCAGCAGCCATTATTGCGACCTCCACAGCAACCTTTGTACCCTGGCCAAAGAGTCTTAAGGTATCGGCTATAAGCAGGGCAGGATAGATTCCGGAATGTTTTTTTGCAACAGATCGTTCAACGCCGGAAAGGGCATGGGTTGCAGAGACCACAGATGCACCTTTTTTTTCCAGGTCCTTTCTAACAGAGCTTTTCATTATGCTTTTAAAGGGCTCTTTGAAACCGCAATGGTAAGTGACCACAGTAACCTGGAAACCTTTAAATAGTTCCAAGGCCTTATAAGCTGTATCTCCCTTTGTGGAAGCCACAACCATTTCGTTTAGCCCAAGTTTTTTCCCACGTTCATGTGCGAATTCTAAAGTTTGCTCTGTATTGTTTTTCCCCGGCGCATTAAAATACATTGGTTATATCCTTATTATTATTGATACTCGGATGTAATGGCTGGTTGAAGGCGGTTAATTTGTTTTGGGAAAGTTAACTTTTCTGAGCCATGAGAAACATTTGAACCCTTATGAAAGAAAAGTACTCTTTATCATCTTGAAGCACATGACTCTTCTTCCAGGAAGTCAGGTATCTGGCAACATTATAAGCTATGTTCTCTGTCACTTCTTCAGATCCCCTTCGGAAATAAAGCATCTGCTTAATAAATAGTTTATGGGACTGTTTGTGTGCGGTGTATTCAGGGTAATCATACTGCCGTAAAATTTTTTCCTCCTCAATAAAAACAGTGTTAAAGTTATTTGTTATAATGGCAAGGGCTTCATAGATGGACTCAGGGTCTGTTTTTTCCATCAGCTCTATTGCTTTGTCCATTAGTTCAGAAATTTTTTTATGCTGTCTTTCAAATTTTTCTATGTTAGCTTTAAGCCTTTGCCCTCCGACTGCTTTTTTCATGACAAAAAACTCCTTGATGATTTATTTCCTGTTTGTTCTCAACAATATAAAACGGGTTGAGGGCTTAGCAAGAAAATCTTTGTTTTTTTCAGCTTCCTATGATGCAATCCATTTTTGCATAAGCGGAACAACACCCTTGTTCCAATTATTTGTGATCCGTAAGTTGACAAATTGTTGGTAAAGGTTGTTAACTAGAACTAAAACCTTTTCACAGAGAAAAACCTTTTCAAGCACAGATCCTTCTATATCTTCCTTCTTTTCCACATTTCCTGTTTCCGGGGTTTTCAACCCTGAAATATTAAGGCTTTCTCCTTTAATATTGAAATGCCATTCATGGTTGCCTGCTTTATATATAAGGTTGAGTTCGGTTACAACAGCACCTTTCTGCAGGGAGAGTATCCCCTCTTCCAGGCCGGCTTCGTCGCCTTTTATGGTAATGCTCTCAATAGTATTGTTCCTATTGTTCTCAAGCACAATACGGTTTCCAATGTCAAGGGAAACAAGTTCCTCGTCGGCTTTTTTTAATATATCCTGCTGGTTTTCCATTATGAACCAGATCCATGTGAGAAATTCATAACCTAAAAATTTAAAGCGATTGTAAGATACTGCAACATCAAGCATGGTTTACTCCATAAATTCTGTTGGAGAAAGTTTTGACAGAAGATCTTTGTTTGCATTCGAAAGACCTGCTAAACTATCTGCCGCTGTATAAGGAAAAAGCCGGATAAGGCTTAAGTTAAATGACTTTGCGAACAGCGTTTCAAGCTCCTCATTGGCAGCCTTTTGGTTTGAGAAGAACCAAAGCCATGATTCTTCCATGTTCCAGACAAGATGAAGTCGGATCGTAGCCATGTCGTT
>JAUXBD010000081.1 GCA_030619585.1 Desulfobacteraceae bacterium | reverse complement strand
GTTGTTATTGAAAATCTTGCCGTGTCAGGTAATCATGCGAAAATTGACGCTGTTGGGGATGGTTTTCTGCTTACAGACCTGCAAAGTAAAAACGGCACCTTTGTGGATGAGCAGCTTATAACCTCCCACTACATGAAACATAAAGACATCATAATGATCGGTAAGCACTCATTTGTGTTTACTTATGATGAGGGGGAAAAGCAGCCTGACAACCAGAAACCGGCATACATGGACAAAACCATGGTGATGGATACTGACCAGCATCGTGCCATGCTGGCCAAAACTTCTCCAGGTACCGATTCAAAGGCCCTTGAGGGTCATCCCCTTGCAGTTTTGTCCTATCTTTCAGGCGGCGAAGGAGAAATTGAGCTGACAAAAAAACTAACCAAACTCGGCAAGGCATCAGACAGCGATATTGTAGTAAAGGGCCTTACAGTAGGGAAAACAGCGGCCACCATAAGCATTCGCCCGAAAGGTCACTATCTAAGCTATGTTGGCGGAATTTCCAAACCCAAAATCAACGGCAAACCCGAAAGAGATTCGGTAAAATTAGAGGAATTTGATACCATTGAGATAGGTTCGGTAAAAATGCAGTTTTTATATAAGAGTTAGATTGTTACTATAGATCAACTCTATGAATTAATATTATTTTATATTTAATAAGGGTAAACTGAGATGATTAAGAAAATAATGATTGTAGACGACTCCCCGGTAGCAAGAAGAATGCTGAAAACCTGTATTCCCAAAGATAAAGGCTATGAAATATTTGAAGCTGAAAACGGTAAGGATGGCATAGAAAAATTCCAAGATTTAAAACCGGATGTAATATTTATGGATCTAACCATGCCTGTGCTTGATGGATATGGTGCATTAGAGCAGATCATAAAGCTTGATAAAAATGCCATAGTAATAGTCACAACAGCGGATATACAGCCAAAATCTATTGAAACTGTAATGGGGCTAGGTGCTTTTACTTTACTTAAAAAACCTGCAAAAGCAAAAACGATACAAGATGCACTGGCCAAGGCGGAACTTAAAATGAAAGAAATTTCAGGAGAACTGTGATGAATCCGGAATCCACCAAAATGTTTTCAGTTGATGAAAAGGACATCCTGCAGGAGATAATGAATATCGCATTCGGCAATGCAACCGCAGATCTTGCTGAAGTAATAGACATATATGTACAGCTTAGTGTTCCTGAGATCCAAATTCTCTATATCAAAGAGCTATCTGACTTTCTAAAAAGCGCACTAAAAAATGCTGCTACAACCAGCATAATTGAGCAGAAATTCCAGGGGGAGTTCAAGGGATCCGGCTTGCTGGTTTTTCCTGAAAAAGCAGGACGGTGTCTGGTTTCGATACTTGATAATAACAAATCTAATTCTTCTGAAAACACCTCAACTGCAGCACTTGAAAAAGGAGCCTTGCTGGAAGTCGGCAATATTCTGATTGGGGCCTGTGTGGGGAAAATCACCGAACTGCTGAATACTTTTGCAACCTATTCACCGCCACAGATACTGCAGGAAAAATTTAATGAGGATACATTATTAGCTGAGTTTTATGACCCACTGCAGACGGCAATCGTTATGAAAACAGTATTCACCTTTAAGCAGGAAGATGTTGATGGATTGTTATTACTACTTACAAACCAAGAATCTATAGGGTGGTTGAAAAAAGCATTAAACAAGTTCATAGAGTCTTACGAATGATTCTTTGGATCTGGTAAATTGACAAATTCATTGACACACATGACTATTTCCATTATTTTATGTTCCACAACCATATGGAAATTGTAAATTAGCTTTTTTTGAACATGGGCTGGGCTGTAAAATTATGGAATCACTCTTAACAAGACGCTCTATAACGCCAAGATTTAATTTTACCTTTGCATTTATAGTTGCGCTAATAGTAACTTTTTTTGGTTTTAATAAAACCATCAAAGCAGATGCGCTACCATTTTATCCCGGCGAAAAACTTACTTTCCGCCTTACATGGAATTTTATTCCTGCCGGCACTGCAATCCTTGAAGTTCTCCCTATGGAAAACATAAATGGAGTTAAATACCACCATTTTGTTATGACAACTAAAACAAACTCCTTTGTTGACCGAATATATAAAGTACGTAACAGGATAGATTCGTATACAGATCAAGATATTACACGCACCGTCCTCTATAAGAAAAACGAACTGGAAGGGGACAAGCGGTCAAACACTGTGGTTACCTTTAACTGGAAGGATAAAGAGGCCCAGTATTCCAATTTTGGCAAACAAAAAACACCTGTTCCCATATTACCGGGTACATTTGATCCATTTTCCATTTTTTATTATGTTCGCCTTCTTGATTTAGAAGAGGATTTAGAGATTATCCGTCCTGTTACAGATGGGAAAAGATGTGTAATAGGTAAAGCAAAAATCATAAAAAAAACCACTGTAACGCTGGATGCAAAAAAGCATGAAGCATATCTTATTGAACCTGAGTTAAAGAATATCCGCGGTGTATTCGCCAAGGACAAAAATGCCAAGATCAGGTTGTGGGTAACAGCGGATCAGAGACAGATACCAATCAAGATAAAAAGCAAGATTAAAATAGGTAGTTTTACAGGTGTACTCATCTCAGCTGAAAATCTAGCTGAAGAAAAAATCCCCGACAGTATCGTTGCTCGCAGAATGCCCAATTAACTTTTGTTACTTCTCTTCAAAACACACCTCAAGGTAAATCATGTTTATTAAAACAGTCAAAAGGTGTAATTGCGGAAACCGGGACATTCTTTTTGTTGACCCAAAAGGGGTATACTGTGAACGCTGCATGCCTGTGGGTAGAGTGGAGGGTCACATTAAGAAATATAGATCAGCATCTTCTAAAAAACAGCAAATTGACAAACAAAAGACAACCGCTGTAAAAAAAGATAATAACGGAGCGAACCCCGATTAAATAAAATGATTCTTGTTGCAGACAACCTGCAGATCACAAACAGTAAAATAAAAAAAGCCCTGGAGGAGATGGACCCTGATCCTATCTTTGAGATGGTGAAAAGGTGTGAAAAAGCAGGGGCAGATTCACTGGATATAAACTCAGGGCCACTTGGACGTGATGCTGAAAAAAAAATGCCCTTTTTAGTTGAAGCTGTTCAGGATGCTTCAAATTTGCCAATTTTGATAGATACTGCAGACCCATTAGCCATGGAAGCAGGCCTAAAAGCAAGCAAAACCAAAACGATTATAAACGGTTTCTCACTGGAACCTGAAAAACTTGAGACAATACTGCCCCTTGCAAAAAAATATGAAACCGACATAATAGGCTTTCTTTTATATCCAAACAGCCATGTTCCTCCCGACGGGACAGAACGTTTGAATATAGCAGTGGAACTACTTGAAAAGATTTCTAATGTCGGAATCGAAAGAGAACGGCTTATTATAGATCCCGTTGTGGCGCCAGTTGTGTGGCAAAACGGGAGATTTCAGGATATGGAAATACTGCATGTTATAAGGATGCTTCCGGAACTTCTGGATTTTCCGGTCAGAACCATTGCCGGTCTTTCCAACCTAACCACAGGCCCAGGCAACATGGAGAAGAAACTATTTATCGAAAGATCCTATCTTCCCATGCTTGCCTCATCAGGCCTTGATATGGCACTTTTAAATATCTTTCACAAAGAAACGATAAGAGTTGCAAAAGCATGCAACTTATTGATGGATAGAAAAGTATTTTCATTGGAGGAGGTTTAAAAAATTCACTGCTTCTCCCACCTGGTTTTAGGTTTAAAACGTCCGCTTGTACCGCACTCAGGGCATTCAATTATGCTTGGTCTTTCTTCAGAGGGCACCTCTATGGTTAATTTGCACTTTGGGCATTTTATAGCCATCTTATCCGCATCGACCATGGGTGCAGGCCCTCTTTCAATCTCCTTTCCTGTATATGCCATTATAGCCTTTCGAACACACTCCCGGTCATCCTCCCCTCCAAGTGACTTTAGTTTATCATAGTCCTCTTTGGAGATAGCAATTTTTATTTCCAGCTTATGAGAATCTTCAATGGCTTTGTTTAGCTCTTCTAAAATGGCTGCCATGTCTGCGAACTTCATATCCCCGGAATCCATCTTCTCCTTAATCCGCTTTGTCAGGTCATCAGCTGTAAGCCATTCTCCATTATAGTTTATTGTGCCGTCATTTAAACATATCTCACTCATACAAGCCCCCTTTGTATTATATCAACGCAAATGAAGTATCTCTTAACATCGTCACATAAGCTCAATTATTTTAAATTTATCCATATTAACATCTTTTTTTCAGCCCGTCATTGAATTTTTTCTCTCCATACCAGCTGATCTGCCTGCAAATCCCCCTTATAATGCTAACCTCTTTCGCCCGAAGAGGTAACCGATTAAAAAAACGGCGAAAATTATTCATCCAGTAATCAGGGTTCTCAGGGTTCAGGAAACTTATTTTAATAAGTATATCTTTCATCTGCCCGTACATACCCTCAAGCTCATACCGGTTTGCCAGCCGTGGTGAGAGCTCAACGCCCTCCCCTTTTTGTGCAAGAAAAATCTCATAACATATTATCATCACCGCCTGGGCAAGATTCAATGATGAAAATTCAGCAGTTGGGATATTAACGAGAGCGTGGCAGAATCTGATATCATCATTGGAAAGCCCCCGATCTTCAGGGCCGAAGAGAATTGCAGCATGGTTTTTCCCGGCAACGGAAATAAGCTTTTGGGCCATTTCAGACGGGCGGCATACAGCCTGGCGTTGTTTTCCCATACGTGCGGTAGACCCAATTATGTAATTATATGGAGACAGGGCTTTATTTAGGTCATCATAAATCTCTATCCCACTTACAATATCTTCTGCAAAATGGGTGGCCAGTTTACGCACCTTATGTGGATCATAGTTTTCAGGGTCAACAACTATGAGTTTACCAAGTCCCATGTTTCGTATTGCCCTGGCAGCAGCCCCGATATTTTCAGGATATCGGGGCTGCTGAAGAACAATGGAAATGTTATTAAGGGCCACTGTTCCCTTCATTAGCCGATTATTTCAAAACTGTTAAAATAATAATTGATTTCAAAATCCGCAGATTCAGGTGAGTCTGAACCGTGGACAACATTTTTTTCAATGTCTGTTGCAAAATCACGCCGGATAGTCCCCTCTGCTGCCTCCTTGTAATTGGTGGCCCCCATGAGTTCACGGTATTTTGCAATCACACCTTCTCCCTCAAGCACCATTACAACAACCGGACCGGAAGTCATAAAGTCAGTAAGGCTGCTGAAAAAAGGCCGCTCTTTATGAACAGCATAAAACCCCTGGGCCTGGGCTTTGGTTAAATGGAGCATCTTCATTGCAATGATTTTTATGTTGTTTGCTTCAAGCCGTTTGACGACCTCACCGATCAGCCCCCGGCCAACCCCGTCAGGTTTAATAATAGATAACGTTCTTTCCATGATTTTATCATCCTTTCATATTTTTTTACCGTGAAATACCAGAAGGCAAAACACAAGTCAACTGTGGGTGGTACAATACTGTTGACAAAAATTACGATAGCTTTTATATCTTTTTGCATTAATTTACCTCTGTTTACAAGATATCAACAAGGAATATTACCATGCCAATATACGAATTTTACTGCAGCTATTGTAATACGATTTTTAATTTTTTCTCAAGAACAGTAAATACCCAAAAAAAGCCAAAATGCCCAAAGTGCAAGACAAAAACACTCTCAAGGCAGATGTCTGTTTTTTCTTTTACAGGAAAGGCAAATAAAAACAGTGGGATGGACGATTTGCCAATTGATGAGACTAAAATGGAACAGGCAATGCACATGCTGGCCAAAGAGGCGGATAATATTAATGAAGATGACCCTCGCCAGGCAGCCGACCTGATGCGAAAGCTTACCAACATGACAGGGGTTGAACTTGGCTCCGGCATGGAAGAAGCGTTAAGCAGACTGGAAAAAGGAGATGATCCGGACCAGATAGAAGCTGAAATGGGAGATATTCTGGAAGGCGAAGAACCGTTCCTTTTACCGGGAAAAAAAAGTAACGAAGCGAACAAGAAACGACCGGCCCCACACAGGGATGAAACACTGTACGATCTATAGATGGAAGACTTAAATGGTAGAGAAGATAATGGAACCAGATATTCTGGACAGGATAGAAGTTATCACGGGCGATATAACACAACTTAAAGTGGATGCCATAGTGAATGCTGCAAACAGTTCACTTCTTGGCGGAGGAGGGGTGGATGGGGCAACCCACAGGGCAGCAGGGCCTGAACTTCTTTCCGAGTGTAAAACCATCGGGGGTTGCCCCACTGGTGAAGCAAGAATAACAAAGGGATATAACCTTTTTGCAAAATACGTGATCCATACTGTTGGACCGGTTTATAAAAAAGGTGCCGATAACAGTAGGCTTCTTACTCTGTGTTATAAAAACAGCCTTGACCTTGCTTCAGGACACAATATTACATCCATTGCATTTCCTGCAATAAGCTGCGGTGTTTACGGATACCCAATCCGCGAAGCGTGCAAAATCGCAGTAAACACCTCCATAAACTTTTTAAAAACCGATAAGATATTACATAAAATTATATTTGTTCTCTTTTCATCATCAGATCATAAAGTACTTGAGTTTTCGGATTTTATATCTTGACATATTTTCATTAAAAAATCAGGCAATTAAT
>JAUXBD010000013.1 GCA_030619585.1 Desulfobacteraceae bacterium | reverse complement strand
TTTCGCTGACGACAAAATTAAAATTAAAGCACATCAAATATTAACTTTAACAGTAAGTTGTTTATGTGTATAGTACATTTTTGTAATCTGTGCATTGTAAGGTCTTTTTTGCAAATATCAATATTACTTTGGAGAGAAACGGCCTTAAATACCACTTTCTGGACGAAGGCAAAGGGGAACCTGTGATAATGGTTCACGGCAATCCCACATGGTCTTTTTATTTCCGTGATCTGATAACAAAACTCAGTCCCAAATACCGGGCTATTGCCGTGGATCACATTGGATGCGGTCTGTCAGACAAGCCGGATACAAACGCCTATGACTTCAGGCTCAAAAGCCGGGTTGATGATTTTGAAGCTTTTATAGATTTTCTCGACCTTAAAGGCAGTATAACTCTTGTGCTCCATGACTGGGGCGGTATGATCGGAACTGTCTATGCTTTAAGAAACATTGAAAGAATCGGTCGTATTGTTATTTTAAACACATCCGGTTTTTTACCCCCGGGAGGGAAAAAAATCCCATGGCGGCTCTGGATCACCAAAAACATAAGCCCTTTTGCTACACCCGGCGTGCTTTGGTTTAATCTGTTTGCCCGGGCCGCGCTTTATATGGCGCCTTTTACAAAACTTTCCAAAGAGGTTAAAAAAGGCCTTCTCGCCCCTTACAACTGCCCGCAAAACCGTTTGGCAACCCTTAAATTTGTTCAGGACATACCTCTTTCAATAAAAGATCCCAGCTATGATCTTGTAAAATATGCAGATGAAAATCTTTATAAGTTATCAGACTTTCCAATGCTGATATGCTGGGGGGAACATGATTTTGTCTTTGACAGAACCTATTTAAAAGAGTGGAAAGCAAGGTTCCCCCATGCTAAAGTTCATGAGTTTTCAGATGCGGGCCATTATATCCTTGAAGATATACCGGATAAAGTTACTTTGCTTGTAAAGGATTTCTTGAAAAAAAACCCTGCCCCGTGATAAGTAAAGTTGTGAGAAATGTGGTATAATGACTTGGCACATAAGCAAATCTTGAATCTTTAGCCATGTATTCAGTATCATGGACCAATGATATATAAAAATACATTTTGTCCAAATTTAACTAATTGAACCAACTTAACCAGTTCAACCAGTTTAGCCGATACTCAACTTAATGAATAACAACGAAAATCAGGAAAAAAGCGATACCGTTAATCTTGCTCTACACCTTAAAAATATGGCCAGGCTGCAGCCATATGAAAAAGCGGTGATTTTCCCTGCGGGCAGAGACACAAAGGGCAGAGTGGCTTATACCCATCTTACATTCAGACAGCTTGACCAGGAATCAGACTGCCTTGCCCACGGCCTTAAAAATGCCGGAATAACCCGCGGCACAAGAACCATTTTGATGGTTAAACCCAGCCTGGATTTTTTCTGTTTGACATTTGCCCTTATCAAAACAGGTGCGGTGCCGGTAATGGTTGACCCCGGCATGGGCATATCCCGTATGCTGGACTGCTTAAAAGAGGGAAACCCCCAGGCATTTATCGGTATCCCCAAAGCACACGTGCTTCGGATTTTTTATCCACGTTTTTTTAAAACCGTAAAAACATGGATAACTGTTGGAAAACGCTGGTTCTGGGGTGGCCTGACATTAAAACATATAAGGCAGGCCCCCTGGAGGCCATACACTATTGCAGCAACCGGGAAAGATGAAACAGCAGCCATAATGTTCACAACAGGAAGCACAGGACCTGCAAAGGGAGTTGTCTATACCCACGGCACATTTGACGCCCAGGTCTCTAATATTAAATCCCATTTTAAAATCAAACCCGGTGAAATTGATCTTCCCACATTTCCTCTTTTTGCTATATTTGATCCCGCCCTTGGTATTACTGCGGTAATACCTGATATGGACCCCACAAAACCGGCTCGTGTAAAACCTGAAAAAATCATAGAGGCGATTCTAAACCACGGGGTGACAAATATGTTCGGGTCCCCTGCCCTGCTTAACCGTGTGGGGCGCTTTGGCAAAGACAAAGGTGTAAAGCTGCCCTCTTTAATCAGGGTGATTTCTGCAGGCGCACCGGTTTTAACATCTGTTATCGAAGAGTTTGAAACAATGTTAAACGATGATGCCGAGATACATACACCATATGGCGCCACAGAAGCATTCCCCACAATATCCATAGCAAGCCGGGAGATACTTTTTGAAACAAGCGATAAAAGCGCCCAGGGATTTGGCACCTGTGTGGGCCGCCCCATCGATTCAATTGAGGTGCGTTTGATAAAAATCAATGACATTCCCATCTTGAACTGGTCTGATGATCTTATGGTTGAGCAGGGAGAAATAGGTGAAATAACTGTTCGTGGCGACCTTGTAACCAGAAACTATTTTAAAAGGCCAAGGGATGACTCCCTTGCAAAGGTCAAAGACGGCGATACGATCTGGCACAGGATGGGAGATCTCGGGTGGGAGGATAAAAACAGCAGGATCTGGTTCTGCGGAAGAAAAAGCCACAGGGTGATCACAAGGGAAAAAACCCTGTTTACCATCCCCAGCGAGGCCATATTTAACAATCACCCCAAAGTGTTTAGAAGTGCACTTGTGGGTGTGGGCCCCGTTACAAAACAGAAACCAGTTGTCTGCATAGAACTTGAAAAGGGCAATTGGACAAACAAAAAGAGGCTTCTGTCAGAGCTTCTTGAACTTGCGAAAAACAATGAACAGACTAAAGATCTCGATACCATACTTTTTCATAAGGCATTTCCCGTTGATATAAGGCACAATTCAAAAATTTTCCGCGAAAAACTATCCCTGTGGGCTCATAACAGGTTAAAAAAACAACTCAGATGAAATCACCTCAAAAGACCCTGGTTACAGGAGGCGGTGGTTTTCTTGGCAAAGCCATAGTCAAACGCCTCGTTGAAAGAGGAGAAAATGTATCAAGCTTTTCCAGGGGTTTTTACCCTGAACTTGAATCCATGGGTGTTGTTCAGGTCAAAGGGGACATCTCCCATAAGGATGCTGTTGAAAAAGCATGCAAAGATATTGATGTTGTATTTCATACTGCTGCAAAACCCGGTGTATGGGGAGATTATTCCCAATACCACAACACAAATTTTATCGGCACAAAAAATGTTATTTCCGCATGCATCAAGCACAATGTAACAAGGCTTGTTCATACCAGTTCACCAAGCGTAATTTTTAACGACCATGACATGGAAGGTGTAGACGAAAGCTTTCCCTACCCTGACAAATTTCCCACCCCGTATACAAAAACAAAGGCATTGGCTGAGCAAAGCGTGGTAGCTGCTTCAAAAAAAGGATTGAAAACTATTATTATAAGACCCCACCTGATATGGGGGCCGGAAGACAACCACCTTATACCAAGAATTATCAAAAGGGCAAAACAACTGGTAAAAGTAGGCAGTAAAGACAAGCTTGTGGACACGGTATATATCGACAATGCTGCCAATGCACACATTCTTGCCGCTGACAAACTGGACCAAAACAAAGATCTTTCAGGAAATATTTACTTTATAAGCCAGGACCAACCAATTGCCATGTGGGACATGATTAATAATATTTTAAAGGCAGCAGGGCTTGACCCTATAACAAGGACCATGCCCCATGGATTTGTATGGCTGGTCGGCGCTATCCTCGAAGTCACATATAAAAGCCTTAATATAAAAAGCGAGCCTAAAATGACACGGTTTGTGGCAGATGAGCTTGCCACAGCCCACTGGTTTGACATAAGCGCGGCAAAAAAAGATCTGGGTTACGTCCCTGAGGTTTCCACAAAAGAGGGCCTTAGTCGTCTGGAAAAATGGCTGAGAGAGAACGAAGTGTAATTAATCCTCCTCAACTATCTCCAGGAGCTTTTTATCAAGCCTCGAAATCTCAATAGTCAGGGCGTTGCACACTTTCATGGCTTCGTCAAGGACCTCTTCCCGGCCCATGGCTTCCAAGTTCCAGGCTACTTTGGCAGCATCCGTGGCATGGAAGTTGCCGAGCATTCCTTTAAGGCTATGTGCGGTGTACTGGAGCAAAGTGTAGTCCTTGCTTTCTATTGCTTCACGTATGGTTGACATCATTTTTGGATATTCGTTTATAAATTGACTTATAGATTCTTTTAAAAACTCAATGTCATTGGCAAAGCCCTTTAAAAGCCCTCTTCTTTCTATTGGTATCAGAGAATCTTCAGGGGGAGTAAAAGAGGATATATCCTTTGTACTGTGCGGCACCAGGGTTTTAATCTTTTCCAACAGTTTGCCGGCATATATGGGCTTTGAAATATACTCATCCATGCCGGCTTCAAGACAGCGCTCCTTGTCACCCTCCATTGCCCGGGCAGTCATGGCTATGATCGGCATATGTTGATCTGTCTTTTTTTCCATTCTCCTTATTTCCCCAACAGCTTCAAACCCGTCCATCTCGGGCATCAACACATCCATGAGCACAATATCAAATCTTTCTTTGGACAAAGCATCCAGCGCCAGTCGGCCATTATCCACAATCTTTGAACTATAGCCCCAGTACTCCAGAAGGCGGGAAATATATTTCTGGTTAAACGGCGTGTCCTCTGCAACAAGAATACGAAGCGAACAAATACCGGGATCAGGCAGCCTTGTATTGACTTGGCATGAAACATCGTCAGATATTTTTTTAATTCCAAGAACATTTATGATCAGATCCAGCAGATCAAAAGGGCGTATCGGTTTGGTCAAGCTGCCCTTTACGCCTATATGCCATAGCCCCGACATACCCCTCCTGTGAACGCGGGTAAGCATCATAATAACACAGGTTTTTATATTGCTCTGCTTCTTAATCCACCTGGCAAGTGAAAAACCGTTTTCAGGCATATCAGAATCAATCAAAATAAGATCAAAATAAGAGCCCTGTTTATCATCTCTACCAAGGATCTGTTTTGCCTCCTGTGCAGAGTATGCAGGCTCTGAAGATATATTCCAGCTATCCAACATCTCGCATACTATTTCGCATGTTGTGTGGCTGTCATCAACAACCATGGCTTTTATCCCACTAAGTTCAACATCGGGCGGCGGCAAAACAGGCTTCTCTTCATTTTCCTCTACGTTAAAGCCGGCAGTGAAATGAAACGTACTGCCATTGCCGGGTTCACTCTCCACACCAAGCACCCCAGACATAAGACCAACGAGCCTGGACGAGACAGCAAGGCCCAGGCCTGTACCTCCAAGCCGTTTGGCAAATAAGCCGGGGGAAACCTGTTCAAATGAACGAAAAATATCCTCCTGCTTCGCCTTTGGAATACCTATACCTGTATCTGCCACTGAAAAACAAAGGTGCGTATGAGACCAGGCCTTTTTTACCTGTTTAACAGAAACCACTATTTCACCACTATCTGTAAATTTCACAGCGTTCCCCACCAGGTTAAATATTATCTGGCGTAGCCGCAAAGAATCACCCACAAGACTGTCCGGCACATCGGTATCAACACGATAGGTAAGCTCAAGCCCCTTTTCATGAGCATTTGCAGAGATTATCCTTAAAGATTCCCAAAGAAAATCCCTTAGACCGAATGGTGTTGCTTCAAGCCTAAGCTTGCCCGCCTCTATCTTGGAAAAATCCAGGATATCGTTTATTAAAGAAAGGAGGGCAAAAGCAGCGGACATGACAACGTCCAGGTCTTCCCTTATGTCGCCGGCAAGGTCCTTGTTAAGCAGCAGCTCTACCAAACCGATGATTGCATTTAAAGGCGTCCTGATTTCATGGCTCATATTTGCAAGGAACTCGTCCTTGGCTTTGTTGGCAGATTCGGCTTTCGACTTTGCCTGCTCCAGCTCCTCGGCCTGTTTACGCCCTGTAATATCCCTTAAAAACCCATGAAACTTCACAGGGTTTCCATTTGCATCTCTTAACAATGATATTGTGGCTGAAACGTAACAGACAGATCCATTTCTTTTTGTAAATTTCCATTCGTACTCTTTTAAGCCCAGCTCTACACGATAAATGTTTTGAAAGGCCATGGAAGTTCTCTTAAGATCTTCTTTATCAAGATACTGCGACACATCCATTTCCATCAGCTCTTCTCTTGTAAAACCTGTTATCTTGCACATGGAATCATTGCAGAAAGTAAGGTTGCCGTGTATGTCAACCTCATAATACCCCTCGGCAATGGATTCTATAATATTCCTGTATCTTTCTTCATTCAGATACAGGGCATCGTCCACTTTTTTGTATCTGTTTATTGCATACTGTGTATGGAGGCCAAAAAGAATAAATAGAAGGAAAACAGGTATGCGGGCAAAGATTTCACTTTCACTACACCCGATAAACCTCTGGAAAAAACCACAATCATCTATAATAAGGGGGTTTAAAATGGAATCAAAAAGCCAAAATACTATCGCATACCCGCACGCCGTAAAAAAAATATTGGCAGTTAGAAGTAAAGGCCCTTTTATATTATCCTTAGTTCTAAGCATACATCACCGATAAAACATTGCGGGCTAAAAGAAACTTGATGTTTCAACCTATAACACAAGCCTCAAATGATTCTGCCGGACAAACCCTTTCCTTCCGTCATTTAATTTAACTTTATACCATCCATTATTAAAAGACAATACACGGATACCGGAGCCCTCTCCAAGAGGTTTTGGGGTGATCATGGCAAAGCCTTCGCCGGCATCTTTTCGTACTTTAGCCGAATGAACGGTAACGCCAATGTGCCGGGGAAGATAATACTCCACACAAAGGCTGATAAAAAGACAGCACACACATGCGCAAAGTATGCCTGCCATATATAAAATCGAGGTTCTTTTGCGATAAATAAGAGCCGTCAGCAGCAATGCTGAGGCAATGGAAAAACCAATCAAGATATTAATTCTTACTGCAGGACTTATCTTGTAGTGAAAAAACAAGAGCACCTCTTTTACGCCTCCGCTCTTTACATCCACGGCATCTTCGCGCTTTGCCAAAGCTGTTTTTAAGTTATCTATTATATTCTCATCTCCAGGCAGAAGTTTCAGGCCCATCTTATAATAGAAAATAGCTTCACCAATCTGTTTTAGATTAAAATAACAGTTTCCGATATTGTAGCATAAAAACCCGTTCATTTTCCCATCCCTTTTCATCCGGTTAAATATGGAAAGGTATGTCTCAAGGGCTTTTTCAAAAACTTCTTCCCTTAGCCCAACCGTTTCGGCTGAAATTCCCTGGTGGTAATAGATTAGCGCCTGGTCCCGGTTATCATGGTCCCCGTTATCATTTGCATTTTTATCGGCAAGCACCGTTTCAGCCCGTAAAGAAAGGAAGCAGAACATTAAAACGATTAATAAATTCAGCTTATTTGGCATCCCTTTAAAACCTCTTTTGTCTTCTTAAGAAGTGTTTTGGCAACCTCCTGATCAAACTTTGCAGGTGAATATCTCCGATAATCAACCTCCTCACAAATCTTTGTCAAAGCCTCTGCTCCTTCACGCGTAATTGTTTGCATATCGATCAGCTGGTTAAAAAAATCGCCGTTTAACTCAGCCGTTGAAACACCATACCTCTCCTCCATAAAAGTGAGTATATTTCTTCCAAGGTCACGGTAGAAAACAGGCGAGTCCGGACTTCTTTTCTCCAGACTGGACGCATTGGTCAAAAAATGTTTATAGGCCTTCCTGGATTTAACCCTCGCAAGCTCTTTTGAACTTACATTCCTGTTTTTATACATATTAACCAAAAACAGCATCGCCACCACTACAAATGGCATCAAGGCATAGATAATTCTATGGTAATGGGCACTATGATCTTCATATAAAATAGGACCACTTACATTATCTGATATCTGTATAAGCTCCGGGAGTCTGGGTTTAAACGCCTCTTTATCCGGACTACTTTGCTCAGAGATTTTTCGCTCCTCTTTAGCAATTTTTTGTCCTTTTTCCTCTTTCTCGCGAAGGCTGTAATCCATAACACTTACATTGCTTTGGGTGTCAAACACCAAAATGGAAACAGGATCTGAATAGATGGTGACATACTTCTCTTGTACCAGGTTGAAGAAAGTAAAGGGGATCGGTGGGATCTTATCAACAGTTTTTGATTTTACACGCATTCTTACATTAAAGGTCTTGCTTGAATTATCTTCCGATACCTCTCCCAGGACCGGATCCTGACTCACCTTAAAATAATCGGTGATTTCAGGAATTTTATGTATCGGCGGGCTTTTTACAAACTCCCATGTCCCTCTTCCTGAGATCTCTATTAAGAGGGTTATCGGGTCCCCGACTTTCACATCAGTGTCACAGCTGGGTATAACCTTTATCTTAAAATCACCGATAGCTCCGTTAAAAGAGGGGGGAACATTCTGGTTTGGCAGATCCCGAACAACCATTTTAAACGGGTCACTGTCAGCATACAAAACCTTCTGCTCTTTTACCAGTTGTGTGCCGAAAAAACCACTCTGCCGGGTAACCTTGCCTGTTTCAACTACAATTCTTATATAGTTATCAAAAGAGAAGCGGCCGCTTTCCATCAAACGAAACTTCAGGTTAAAGGCAAAAAAGTTGTATTTTTTACCGTTTATAACATCTGTCCCCTGCTTTGGATTTACATTAAATCGCTGTTCATTAATAACCGCCTCCCAATTCGCGTTCTTTTCCGGGATTAAGGAAAAACCTCTGTGCTGTAAAATCGGCAAGTGTATGTTCTGTATGGAAGGGCTCCCTGGAAAGTTTCTAAAATAGATCTTGTTTTCTATTTCGATCACCTGGGTCGGGTAATAGACATTATGAGGATTTTTGAGCAGTGTTTTAAACAAAAGGTCGGAGGATCTTGGTTTGGGAAGGACATTAAACCTGAGCTGTTCTGATGTATAGGTTTTATTACCCACCTTAATCTCGAAAGGCGGAATTGTAAGCTCCCCGATTTTACCGGTGGGGATTTCAAAAATGTAGTTTTTCACAACTCCCGAAGATTTATTAACAGTTCTTCCGTTAATCACAACGGTAAAAGATGAGGTGCTTGTCTCCCTGACCTCATACTTTAAAGGTATGTTGTTTAACTTTACCTTTGAAACATCTATCTGTTTATCTCCCGACTTGTCGCTATCTATATTAATCTTTACATTGAAAAAAAGACTCTCGCCCACAACACACTCTCTGTCCATATATTCAACATCAACAGAATCGGCAAACACCGTGCCTGCTGAAAGTATAATCGCAACAAAAAAAACAATACACCTTTTCATTATTATATAACTCATATTTCAGCTATAAAATTATTTTGTTAGCTCAAACTGTCTTTAACGCAAAGACGGTAGAGGACGCAAAGTCACGCAGAGATAATCAGTAATATTTTTACAACTTTTACGCGCTATAGGATAAAATTTCTTTTCAAGCATAATTTTAAATTTTTTTAATCCTCTGCGAATCTCTGCGTCCTCCGCGTCTCTGCGTTTATTTAAAACGTCCTAATCAACCTTAGACCGTTCTCTCTGAAAGCATACTGCCGACCAATTATTTCACCATGGCCTTGGAGTGTCTATGGCTCTTTTCTCTTCTTTTGTTTTACCTTTTGTATCCTGTTTGTTCAACCGGTTTAAAAGCTCCCTGGCCTGCTGTGGCGTCAACTCAAGGGGCTTTTGCTGCTGTTGTTTCTGACCTTTCTGGTTTTGCTGATCTTTCTTCTGGTCATCTTTTTGTTTATCATCAGAGCCTTTTTTGTCCTGGTCCTTGTTATCACATGACCCTTTCTGATCGCTTTTTAATGTTTCAAGGGCCTTTTTGAAAATTTCGATAACCTGGTCATGTTTCTTATCCGTATTGTGGAACTCTTTGGCAGATAGAAACGCACTGATTTTCTTTGTCTCGATCAGGGCGTCTTGTATATATTTTATAGCCTCTTTCATCTTCTTGGAAGTCGGATCGTAGCCATGTCGTT
>JAUXBD010000353.1 GCA_030619585.1 Desulfobacteraceae bacterium | reverse complement strand
TTACGCAAAGGGGATATCCTGCTTACCCTTGGAGCAGGGGATGTCTGGAAAGTGGGGCGGGAAGTGTTGGAAACCAACAATGCTTGATCGAGATTCAAAAAAATGGCTCAAAGACACTGTAAAGGGCCTTGTCAAATTTGATGAGCCAATGTCAAGGCATACGTCGTTTAAGGTGGGAGTGTCTGCAGATGCATTTGTTGCACCGCAAAGCCTAAAAGAGCTTAAAACGATTGTAAAATGGGCATGGGAAAATGACCTTGAGTATATGGTAATAGGAGACGGAACAAACCTGCTTGTAAAGGACTGTGGAATAAGGGGCATCGTGCTTGTTTTAACAAGAGGATTTAAAGACATCTTAACGAAAGATGATAGTAAGGACATAAAAGAAGGTGATGTAAAAGTATCCGTGATGGCAGGTTGCAGACTACAGGCCCTTTGCAGATATGCAATTGAAAAAGGCTTTAAGGGTATGAATTTTGCTCTGGGCATACCAGGGAGCGTTGGAGGGGCAGTTGCCATGAACGCAGGCACATCAGCAGGAACAATGGGAAAAGTCCTTGATATGGTAAAAGTCGTTATGCCAACCGGCCGGGAAAAGGAGATAAAAAAGCCCGAGATAAACTTTTCATACAGGAAACTTACCTGGGGAAAAGAGGTTAAAAGATTTTACCCTAAAAAACCCATAATAGTTGAAAGCCGTTTTTGTCTTACAAAAGGTGATCCTATAAAGATTAAAAAGGAAGCTGACGATATCGTAAAATGTCGCAGGGAAAAGCAGCCGCAAGACTCATTAAGCGCAGGATGTTTTTTTAAAAATCCCTTATCGGGAAAGACGGCGGGTGAGCTTATTGAGATGGCAGGACTTAAAGGTAAAAGAATAGGAGGGGCAAAAATATCAGAAATACATGCCAACTTTATAGTAAATTGCGGCAGGGCATCGGCATCTGATATTTTTACCTTAAAGGAGAGTGTACAGGAAAAGGTGTCGGAAATGTTCAACATAGATCTGGAGCCGGAGGTTAAAATTGTCGGTTAGAAAAAAGCGAATTAGAAAAAATTGTTATAAAAACAGACCTGCAAGAAAAGGGGCCGGGTTTAGAAAACGCTTTGCAGGGTGCCTAAAACTAATAGCAGGGACTGCTATGGTTATATCAATGAGCTTTATGTTCATATTTTGTCACGACCTTCTTACCCAGTGTGATTACTTCAAGGCAAAAGATATAGAGGTCTTAGGACATTTGCGGCTAACAGAACATGAGATCGTTAAACAGGCACAGATATATGAAGGAGAAAATACCCTTTCAGTTAATCTGTCGTTAACCAGGGCAAGATTGCTCGAGCATCCCTGGATAGCAGAAGCTGAGGTAAGTAGAGTTCTTCCTTCAAAGATAGTTGTAAGCATAAAAGAGCATAAGCCTATTGCCATACTGGATTTGGGAAGAAATTATTTTATCAATTCCAATGGACAGGTATTTAAAAAATGGGAAGCATCGGATGCCAGGCTGGTTTCTTCCAATCTTGCAGTTGTGAAAGGGTTGGATTATTCTGACTTAGGTAGTAAGGAAAAGCCAATGAGCGCCCCTTTTGGGGCTGTTATGGATGTTTTGACACTTGGGCATGATAATCGTATTCCGGGTATGAAGATAAAAACAATAAATGTTGACAGAGAGATAGGGCTGACCCTTTGCCTGTACGACCGGATCAGAACTGTAAGATTGGGTTACGATGATTATCCTAAAAAGTACGACAGACTCAAGGATGTTTTTTCCCATTTAAGCAGGAATAACGATTCAACGGGTATAGACTCCGTTGACCTTAATAGTCTAAGCCGTATTGTGGTAAAGCCTAATAACACTCAACCACCTGATAACAAAAAGGAGGTTTAACGTGCAAGAACCGGAAATTATCGTTGGCCTTGATATCGGAACCACTAAAATTTGCGCTGTAGTTGGTGCTTTGTCTTCCGATGATATAAATATCATTGGTATTGGCACACACCCTTCCATCGGCCTTCGAAAAGGCGTTGTGGTGAATATTGAGTCAACAGTGGAGTCAATCAAGAAAGCTGTCGAGGAAGCGGAACTTATGGCGGGTTGTGAAATCTCATCTGTCTATGCGGGAATCGCAGGGGGCCATATCACAGGTTTTAACAGCCACGGAATTATAGCTGTAAAGGGTGCCGAGATTACCCAGACCGATGTTGACAGGGTGATTGATGCGGCCCGGGCTGTGGCAATTCCCATGGACAGGGAAGTTATACATGTTATCCCCCAGGAGTATATAGTTGACGATGAGAGAGGTATCCAAAACCCCATAGGCATGGCCGGTGTAAGGCTGGAGGCCAAGATCCATATTGTAACAGGCGCAGTTACCTCCGCCCATAATATTGTAAAGTGCGCAAACAGGGCCGGGCTGGATGTATGTGATATTGTGCTTGAGTCCCTTGCTTCAGGAGAAGCGGTACTCACACGAGAGGAAAAGGAACTTGGTACAGCACTTATCGATCTTGGGGGGGGGACCACGGACCTTGCAATATTTACTGGAAAAAATATCAGGCATACATTCGTGCTGGCCCTGGGTGGCAATAATCTTACAAACGACATTGCTGTCGGTCTTCGTGCACCCCATGCCGAGGCTGAGAAGATAAAGAAAAAATTCGGAACCTGTTTGTCAGAGACTATAAACAAAGATGATACTATCGAGGTGC